>CAZDBC010000156.1:5082-7334 GCA_964503295.1 uncultured Kiloniellaceae bacterium
CTCTGATCGGCCATCGAAGAAGACACCCGAAACGATCGCTCATGCGCGAGATCGTGCTCGATACCGAGACCACCGGACTTGATCCGGCCGCCGGACACCGGATCGTCGAATTGGCCTGTCTGGAGCTCAGCAATCACGTCGCGACAGGTCGCACCTACCGGGCCTATATCAATCCGGAGCGGACCATGACCGACGAGGCCTTGCGCGTGCACGGCCTGAGCGACGGCTTTCTGGCCGACAAGCCCACCTTCGCTGCCGTGGTCGACGAGTTTCTCGCCTTCATCGGCGAGGAGGCGCCACTGGTCATCCACAACGCCGAGTTCGACCTGAAGTTTCTCAACGCCGAACTGGACCGGCTCGGCCGGCCGCCGATCCCGGCGAGCCGCGCGATCGACACCGTGGCGCTGGCCCGCGCCCGCTTTCCCGGCGCCCAGGCCAGTCTCGATGCGCTGTGCCGGCGCTTCGAGATCGACAACTCGGCGCGCAGTTTGCACGGCGCGCTGCTCGACTGCGAGCTTCTGGCCGAGGTCTACCTGGAGCTGCGCGGCGGGCGCCAGCCGGGCTTCGACCTCGCGGCGCAGGAGGCCTTGGCGCGCAGCGAACCCGGGCGTCCGCGCCCGGTTCGGCCGCCGCGGCGGCACGCGCCGACACCGGAGGAGACGGCCGCACACGCGGCCATGCTGGAGCGGCTCGACCAGCCGATCTGGCGCCAGTAGGTCGGCGCCCTCAGCCGGCCTCCTCGCTCTGCTCGCCGGCGCTGTCCGGCTGTCCGCCTCGAGGTCCGTTCGCCTGCCCGGCCTGTGCCTGGCGCGCCGCGGCGCTGTCCTTCATCGCCTTGAAGTCGATCGGGTTGATCAGCAGCGGCGGGAAACCGCCGTCACGGGTCACGACGCCGAGGATGTTGCGGGCATAGGGAAAGAGAAAGCGCGGCGCCTCGACGGTCAGCAGATAGTCCGTGTCGGCGGCGCTCAGGCCTTCCTCGAGACCGATCACTCCGGCATAGGCGAGCTCGGCGAGGAAGGCGGTCGTCTCCTCGAACCTGGCCTCGACGCGCATGCGCAAAACCACTTCGTAGGTGTTGTCGCTCAAGGTCTGGGGCGTGACGTCCACATTGACCGTCACCTCGGGCGTCCCCTTGGACAGCTTGACGAAGACGCTGGGCGATTCGGGATTCTCGAACGACAGGTCCTTGATGTACTGGGTGGCGATGGTCAGCGTGCGGGTCTCGTTGGCCATGGGGCCTCCTCGAGGTGACGGGCGGCGACGGACGAAATGGCGTGCTGGCTAGCACGCCCCGCCGGGGGAAACAACCGAGCCCGGTCCGCTCGCGCGAACCCGGTTGGCCAGATCCTGGTCGGCCAAGGCGCGGCCGGCGACCGGGTCGAAGCCCAGGGCCTGGCCGTTTTGCAGGGCTTCGCCGGTCAGGCCGCGGATGAACCCCCAGTGACTGACCACCAGCACCCCGGACCAGTCGGCCGCGCCCGCCATGCCGGCGCGGAAACGGCGACAGCGCGCGAGCAGCTCGTCCTCGGTCTCGCGTTCGGGCCACCAGCGTTCGGGCAGGTCGCCGAAATCGAAGGACGGCCAGCGCCCCTCCAGGTGCGAACGCGGCGAGCCGACGTCGCAAGTGAACCAGGCATGCTCGCGCACCAGAGGCTCGATGCGCACCGGCAGGCCGAGGCGCTGGGCGATGATCGCGGCGGTGTGCAGGGTGCGCGCATAGGGGCTGGCCAGGATGCGCCGGATGCCGCCGCGCCGGACAAGCTGTTCGGCCGCGGCCGCGGCCTGCTCGAGCCCGGCGTCGGTCAGACCGGGATCGACCAGCCCGGGATCCTGCCGGGTCTCGCGGAATGCCACGTTGAAGTGGGATTCGCCGTGCCGAACCAGGATCATGGCCGTTCTCCGGCGGCCCGCCGTCCCGGCACCCGCCGCGGCGGCTGCTCGGCCTCGTCTTCGCCGCTCTCCGGCTCGACCTCTTCGTACTCCCCCTCGATCACCGGTCCGCCGGCGCCGCCCGGCCCGCGCCCCCAGCGCGAAGACGCGCCCGGCCCCTGTCCCGGCCCCGGTCCGGACCCGGGGCCCGGTCCAGGTCCAGGCCCGCGCCGGCCGCCGCGCGCGGCGGCCTCGCGCTGCTTGCGCGCGGCATAGGCGGCCAGGTGACGGCGCAGCCACGCCCGCAAGGGCGGCACGAACATCATCGAGGGGACCATCGAGATCGGTGGCCGGGACGTGACGCACCTTCCTCCGGGGGA
>CAZDBC010000157.1:0-7328 GCA_964503295.1 uncultured Kiloniellaceae bacterium
CGATCGCCATCACCAACAACCACCAGCAGGCCGACACCGGCACCAAGATGATCCACCTCGGCAAGAATACCCGCTCGCGGATCATCGCCAAGGGCATCTCGGCCGGTCAATCCGACAGCACCTATCGCGGACTGGTGCGGATCTCGCCCAAGGCCGAGGGTGCGCGCAACTACACGCAGTGCGACTCGCTGCTGATCGGCAACCGCTGCGGCGCCCATACGGTGCCCTACATCGAGAGCCGGAACCGGCGCGCGGTGGTCGAGCACGAGGCGACGACGAGCAAGATCAGTGACGACCAGCTGTTCTACTGCCGGCAGCGCGGCATGTCCGAAGAGATGGCCGTGGCACTGGTCGTCAACGGCTTCTGCCGCGAGGTGCTGCAGCAGCTGCCCATGGAGTTCGCCGTCGAGGCACAGAAGCTGGTCGGCATTTCCCTGGAAGGCAGCGTCGGCTGAGCCGACGGCATAGAGCGAACCGAGGTTTATCAACGCATGCTCGAGATCAAGAACCTGCACGTCGCCGTCGAGGGCAAGGAAATCCTCAAGGGCGTCGACTTGGCCGTGAACCGCGGCGAAGTCCACGCGCTGATGGGGCCGAACGGCTCCGGAAAGTCGACCCTGGCCTACGCCATCGCCGGACGCGAGGGCTACGAGATCACCCAGGGCCAGATCCTCTACAAGGATCGCGATCTTCTGGAGATGGAGCCGGAGGAGCGTGCCGGAGAGGGCCTGTTCCTGGCATTCCAGTATCCGGTCGAGATCCCCGGCGTGACCAACACCACCTTCCTCAAGGAATCGCTCAACGCCCTGCGCAAGTACCGCGGCGAGCCGGAGCTCGACGCCATGGAGTTCATGAAGATGGTGCGCGCCAAGACCAAGGAGCTCGGCATCGGCGACGATCTCCTGAAGCGTCCGGTCAACACCGGCTTTTCGGGCGGCGAGAAGAAGCGCAACGAGGCCCTACAGATGGCGATTCTGCGGCCCGAGCTGGCGGTGCTCGACGAGACCGACAGCGGACTGGACATCGACGCGCTCAAGACGGTCGCGGACGGCGTCAATCTTCTGCGCTCCGAGGATAATGCGCTGCTGGTGATCACCCACTACCAGCGGCTGCTGGACTACATCGTGCCCGACCACGTGCACGTGCTGGCCGGCGGCAGAATTCGCGAGTCCGGTGACAAGTCGCTGGCGCTGGAACTGGAGAAGCACGGTTACGCCGCCTACAGCACGGCCGCGGCCTGAGCCCAAGGGAACCACAGTCGATGACGACGGCAACGGCCACCATCAGCGACACGAGCCGCAGCCTGGCCGAGCATCACAGCCGCCTCGCACCGGTCTTGCCGGGCCGCGAGCTCGACTGGCTGCGGGAGCTGCGCGGCCAGGCGCAGGCACGCTTCCAGGCCCAGGGACTGCCGAGCACCCGCCAGGAGATCTGGAAGTACACCAGCCTGCGGCCGTTGGAGAAGCTGGCGTTGAAGCCGGTCGAACGGCCGATCGCGGGAATCGACCGGTTGCCGCGTCTTCTGCCGATCGGTCAGGACCAGCATCGGCTGGTCTTCGTCAACGGCCGCTTCAATCGCGAACTGTCGGCGGTCGAAGCCCTTCCTGCCGGCGTCACCCTGACGAGTCTCGCCGAGGCCATCGAGGACGCCCCGAACCTTCTGGTCGATCGCCTCGGCCAGAGTGAATCGGCCATATCGCCGCAGCCGCTCTACGACCTGAACACGGCCATGATCCAGGATGGTCTTGTCCTTCACGTCGCCGCCGGGGTGCGGCTGGACTGGCCCGTCGAGGTCGTCTCGCTCGGCGTGCCGGACGACGCCGGCGAAGGCGTTCCAGTGTTCCACCCGCGCAATCTGCTCGTCCTCGAGGCCGGGGCCAAGGCGACGCTTCTCGAACACCACGCCGCGCTCGGCGCCGGCGAGAGCTATGTGACCAACGGCGTCAGCGAGATTTTCATCGGCGACAAGGCCGAGCTGCATCACTACCGGCTGCAGGCGGAGAGCGCCGAGGCCTTTCACTTCGCCACCTTGCATGTCGCACTCGGCGAGGCCGCTTTCTACGATGGTTTCTGCCTGACAAGCGGCGCGCGTCTATCGCGCAATGAAATTCAGGTTCGTTTGCAGGGCGAGCACGCGCACTGCAACGTCAACGGCGCCTACATGCTGCGCGGTCAGCAGCACTGCGACATCACGACCAGGATCGACCATCTGGTGCCCGAGACTTCGTGCCGCGAGGTCTTCAAGGGCGTGCTGGAAGACAAGGCACGTGCCGTCTTTCAGGGCAAGCTGGTGGTGCATCCGGACGCCCAGCACACCGACGGACATCAGCTCAGCAAGGCCCTGCTCCTGTCGGATCAGGCCGAAATCGACGCCAAGCCGGAACTGGAGATCTACGCCGACGATGTACGCTGCAGCCATGGCGCGACGACCGGCGACATCGACCACGATGCCCTCTTCTACCTGCGCAGCCGCGGCATTCCGGAGCCGCACGCCCGGCGGATGCTGATCGAGGCTTTCCTGGGCGAGGCCGTGCAGGAGATCTCGTCCGAAGGGCTATGCCCGGCCCTGATGTCGAGCGTCGCCGGCTGGCTGGGCACGGAGTAGTCGGGAAAGAGAATGGAACGCAGCGAGATGAACGCCGCCACCGAAAGCGCCGTCGCCGAGCAGCCCCCAATCAGGGCCTCCGGTGACAATTCAACCGCCGCCTACGACGTGGAAAAGGTGCGCGCGGACTTTCCCATCCTGGCCCGAGAGATTTACGGCAAGCCGCTCGTCTATCTGGACAATGCGGCCTCGGCACAGAAGCCGCGTCAGGTCCTCGAGGCCATGAACGAGGCCTACGAGTCCTACTATTCCAACGTACACCGCGGCGTGCACTATCTCAGCCAGGTCTGCACCGACGCGTTCGAGGCGGCGCGCCACAAGGTGGCCCGTTTCATAAATGCTTCCGGCGATGACGAGATCGTCTTCACCTCCGGCGCCACCGAGGCCATCAACCTGGTCGCCCAGTCCTACGGGCGCAGCCTCCTGAAGGCCGGCGACGAGGTGGTGCTGTCGCACATGGAGCACCACTCCAACATCATTCCCTGGCAGCTCTTGCGCGACCAGCTCGGAATCGAGATTAAGGTCGCCCCGATCGACGACGACGGCAACCTGGTGCTCGAGGACTTCGCGGCGCTGCTGGGCCCGCGCACCAAACTGGTCGCTATTACGCACATCTCCAACGCCCTCGGCAGCATCGTGCCGATCGCAGAGGTCATTCGTCTGGCCCACGACCGGAACATTCCGGTGATGGTCGACGGCTGCCAGGCGGTGCCGCACATGCGTGTCGACGTGCAGGCATTGGACGCCGATTTCTACACCTTCTCCGGTCACAAACTCTACGGGCCGAACGGGATCGGCGTGCTGTACGGCAAGCGCGACCTGCTGAACGCCATGCCGCCCTACCAGGGCGGCGGCGAGATGATCGACGTGGTGACCTTCGAGCGCAGCACCTACAAGCAGGCGCCGCATCGCTTCGAGGCCGGAACGCCGCAGATCGTCGAAGCCATCGGGCTGGGCGCCGCCATCGACTATGTCGAGAGTCTCGGCCAGGAACGGATCGCCGCCCATGAGGACGGCCTGCTGGCCCATGCCACCCGGCGCCTGGGCGAGATTCCGGACCTGCGCATCGTTGGGCAGGCGCGCGACAAGGCGAGCATCATCTCCTTCGTGATGGAGGGCGCCCACCCGCACGACATCGGCACCATCGTCGACCGGGCGGGTGTCGCCCTGCGCGCCGGGCATCACTGCGCCCAGCCGGTCATGGACCGCTTCGGCGTGCCGGCGACCGCGCGTGCTTCCTTCGGGCTCTACAACACGCGCGAGGAGGTCGATCGGCTGGTCGACAGCCTGCACAAGGTACAGGACATCTTCGGCTGAAGGACACGAGGGACATGACCATGCAAAACGATGGGCCGCCCTTCGGCGCCTTCCTTCCCGGTGGCGCAGCGGCCCCCGAAGGTCTCGAGGCGCGGGCCGGCCAGCCGCGGGGAGCAAACGCCCCGCCGATCCCCGGCGAAGAAACGGTGGTGGAGGCGCTGCGCGGGGTCTACGACCCCGAGATCCCCGTCAACATCTACGACCTCGGCCTGATCTACGAACTGGACATCGACGAGGACGGCAGCGTGCGGATCGCCATGACCCTGACGGCGCCGGCCTGCCCGGTGGCCGGCGAGATGCCCCAACAGGTCGCCGACGCCGTCGCCGCGGTTCCCGGAACCGGCGAGATCTCGGTGACTCTGACCTGGGATCCGCCCTGGACGCCCGCGCATATGAGCGAGGACGCCAGGCTGGCGCTGGGTCTCTGACGGACCCATATCCTGTGGTATAGTGAACCTTCTTGGCGAGGAAAGAGAGCGTTAACCATGATCACCCTGACCGACGCCGCCGCGCAACGCGTCAAGGACCTGATCTCGAAGACCGACAAGCCGGTCGCCGGCCTGCGGGTCGGCGTCAGCACCCGTGGCTGTTCCGGCCTCAGCTACAAGGTCGAGTACGCCGAGGAGCAGCGTCCCCTCGAAGACGTCATCGAGGACAAGGGCGTCAAGATCTTCATCGAGCCGACCGCGGTGATGTTCCTGCTCGGCAGCGAGATGGACTACGTCGAGGACAAGTTCCAAAGCGGGTTCACCTTCACCAACCCCAACGAAAAGGGGCGCTGCGGCTGCGGCGAGAGCTTCCACGTCTGACCCTGGCAGGCTCCATGGCGGCGGCCCGGACTTCGACTGACCAATGACATCGAGATACCGGGCGAGATTTCTGTTTCTAAGAGGAAATTCGCCGCATTGCGCGTCATGAGCTTGGCCGTGCGCCCAGCGGGGCCGACAGACGCCGAGAGGCTGGCCGCTCTGTGCCAAGCCCTCAACCGGGACCTCGAAGAACCCGTCAATCGCGCCACCGCGACCGACCTGCGGCGTCATGGGTTCGGACAAAAGCCGGGCTTCGAGGCGATGATCGCCGAGCTCGACGGCGGCGCGGTCGGCTACGTGCTCTATCACGACAGCTTCGAGAGCAGCTTTGCCGAACGCGGCCTCTACCTCGCCGACCTCTACGTGGTCCCGAGCGCGCGGCGTCACGGCGTAGCGCGCGCCTTGATCGCGGCGGTCGCCCGCGAAGCCAGGCGACGCGACGGCAGCTTTCTCTGGTGGGTCTCAAAACCCTGGAATCGCGAGGCCCAGGACGTCTACCGCACCCTCGGGGCCAGCGAAGAGCCGGTACTAGCCCATGCCCTGACGGGCGAGGCCTTCGAAGCCCTGGCCGCAATGCCCGGCGATCCGCCGTCCGGGCATCCCGCCTGACCCGATCGAGGCGTCCGTCCTGGTCCAACGCGGCGCCGCCGGCCACCACTTTCTCAGAGAAATCTTTCTTTGTTGTAGGCTTATACTTTTCTCTTTGCATCCGGCCTGAGCCGACGCCTCCGCATAACTCTGACCGGAGGACCCCAGCAATCCCGCAACAGCGGATCCGCTGTCGGCGGCCCGGCGTCGCCCTTAAGCCACCCTTAGCTTCTGCCGGCTAGGCTGCGGCCGGACTGGGCAGCCGCTGCCCGGCGCATCGTCCATGGCCAGGGGCGCCGCTTCGCATGACTCCGCTGTTCCGCAGTCCGCGCAACGAGAGCCACCTCGCCGCCCTGACGATGATCGTTGCCGTCTGGGCCGTGCTCCAGCTCTGCCTCGCGATCACCGGCCCGGCCCAGGTGCTCGACGGCGACCTGATCGACACCGACAGCTACATGCGGCTGATCCGGGTCGAGCAGCTGCTGAATGGCGGCGACTGGTTCGATCATGACATCGCGCGCAGCAACGCGCCATTCGGCGAGACGCTGCACTGGACGCGGCCGTTCGATCTGCTGCTTCTCGGCGGCACTGCGCTGCTCGAGCCCCTGTTCGGCCAGGGGCAGGCCTTGCACTGGTCTGGCGTTCTGGTGTCCCCGGTCCTGCAACTCCTGGCCGGCCTCGCCTTTCTCTGGGCGACCGCGCCGCTCGCCCGCGGCGGGCTGTGGTACATCGCCGTCCCCGTCCTCTTCGTTCAGACCGCCTTCATGAGCTATTCGGCGGCGGGGCGGGCCGATCACCACACCCTGCAGGTGCTCTGCTTCATCCTCCTGATCGGCTTTACCCTGCGCCTGCTGGTAGCACCCGGCCGCGTCCGGCCGGCGCTGGCGGCCGGCCTGGTCGCCGGTCTTGGCCTTTGGCTCAGCATCGAGGCCTTCCTTCCCCTGGTCGGCACGCTTGCGGCCCTGTCGCTTGCCTGGCTGCTGGCCCCTGCCGGCCGGGCTCGCCAGGGCGTCTCGCTGGCGCTCGGACTGGTTCTCGTGGTCGTCGTCGCCATCGCGGTCGAGCGGCGGCCGGACGACTGGCTGGCGGTGAGCTACGACAAGATCTCGATGATTCATCTCGTGGTCGCATTGATGATTCTCTGCGTCTGGTCGGCCGCCGCCCTTGCCGAGCGCTGGTCGCAGGCCGGAACGGGCGCGCCCGGCCGCCTGCTGTTTCTCGCGTTCGGCGGCTTGATCTGCCTGGCGGCGCTTTATGTCGGCTATCCGGAATTTCTGCGCGGCCCGATGGTCGACGTCGACCCGCGCATCAAGCCGATCTGGATGGCGCGAGTGAGCGAACTCGAGCCGCTGCTGCCCAACGACTGGAGCAGTCTCGGACGCTTCGTGTATTTCCTGGGCGCAAGCCTGATCACCGTGCCCTACCTGCTCTGGCTGCTCGGCAGCGAGCGCGACCCGACACGTCGCCTGTTGTGGCTATCGGTGGCCTGCGCGCTGGTCTTCGCCCTCCCGATCGCACTGGTCCACCTGCGCTTCGCCCTCTACCCGGAGGTCCTGTTCGTGGTGATCGCCGGCGATATGCTCGACCGTTCGCGCCAATGGACGCAGCGCCGGGCCGCGGGCGTCCTGCCCCAGGCGGCCCACGGCGTGCTGCTCGCCGTGCTACTGGTCGGCTCGGTCGGCTTCGGCAGCGCGATCAAGAGCCGTGCGGAGGCGCACAGCAGCTCGGTCGCCGCCGACCCGCAGTGCCGGGTTTCGGAGATCGCCGACCGGCTCAACGATCCGGCGCTGGTCGGGCCAGGCCCGCAGACCGTTCTGGCGATCACCGACCTCGGGCCCGAGCTGCTCTACCGCACCCCGCACCGGGTCATCGCGACGCCCTATCACCGCAACGGCGACGGCATCTTCGACGGGCACTTCATGCTGGCCTCGGGCGACGATCGCGCCATCCGCCGGCTGATGGCGCTGCGCGCGGTCGACCTGATCCTGCTTTGCCCGCGCACGCGCGAG
>CAZDBC010000158.1:0-7311 GCA_964503295.1 uncultured Kiloniellaceae bacterium
CCCTTTTTAGGCCGCATTCATCGGCCGCATCGGCCGGCCGGCTCGGCGAAGCGGCTTCGGCCACCGCGCGCCGCCGGGGCAACCGCCGCATTCCGGCCGCGCGCCGGGTTCGAATCGGTCCCCATCGGCCACGCTGACATTTTTTTGTTTCGGCCCTCGCTCCGCCGGGCTAAGTAGTGGGCCGGTTCCGGGGACGCGGGGATGAACTTGGGTGCGCGCGGCAAACATCCCTTAACCCTTTGTTGGAGGCTGCACCGTTAGACATCTGGGCGGAGCCGCGCTGCGAAGACCGGATCTCTGACCTTGAAGGCCTCCGGTGACCTGTGTCACCGATTTATCGGAATGGCTTCGCTAGGCAGATGGCTTCGCCGCCCGCAGCGGAGGGCCAGCGCCTCCGCTCTGCAGTCACCAGGCCCGTCGGCCGCCGCACATCGAGTCGACCGACACCGGCGGGGCAATTTTTGGACGAAGCGATGAGCGAACCAGCAGCCAGCGACAAGAAAAAACTCGCGGGCGACGCGGCACCGCGATCCGACGCAGGCACGGACGAGTCCGGGCGGCCGCGCCCGGCCGGCGCGGCAGTTGTCGAGCGCGCCCGCGACACCTGGGACCGGAACGAGCCGCCGCGCCTGCGCGCGCCCGGCGCGGACGGTCCATCGGCATCGGACGGCGCCGGCGGCGAGCAGGCCGCAGCGCCCGGCCCGGAGGAATCCGCGGCACCGGGCGCGGAGGAACCCGCGGCGCCGGCGCCCACGGTCATCAAGAGCAACGACGTTCTGGAGAAGACCGACTACGAATGGCACGTCGCGCCCTCGACGGTCGATTTCGAGGATCCCCTCGTCACCTGCCTGGCGCTGCTGGCCGGGCTGATGCAGCGGCCGATCTCGACCGAGGCCCTCAAGGCCGGCCTGCCCCACGCACAGGAGCGCTTCACCCCGGAGCTGGCGATTCGCGCCGCCGAGCGGGCCGGTCTGAGCGCCCGCCTGGTGCGCCGCCCCAAAATCGGGCAGATCCTGCAGGTGACCCTGCCGTGCATCCTGCTGCTCAAGCGCGGCAACTGCTGCGTCCTGCTCGACTTCCCCGACCGCGGCCACGCCGAGGTGATCGTGCCCGAAGGCGGCGGCAGCCGGCGCACGGTGAGCCTCGACTCGCTGCAGGACCAGTACACCGGCTACGCCCTCTTCGCCCGACCCGAGTTCAAGTTCGACAAGCGCGCGCCGGAGATGCGGCTGAAGGAGCCGCGCACCTGGTTCTGGGGCACGCTGGCGCAGTTCTGGCCGATCTACAGCCACGTCATCCTGGCCTCGATCCTGATCAACGCCTTCGCGGTTGCCTCGCCGCTCTTCATCATGAACGTCTACGACCGCGTGGTGCCCAACAACGCGCTGGAGACCCTGTGGGTGCTCGCGCTCGGCGTGGGCACGGTGTTCGTGTTCGAGTTTATCATGCGCAACCTGCGCACCTACTTCGTCGATACGGCGGGCAAGAACGCCGACGTCATCATCGCCAGCCGGCTGCTCGAGCAGCTCATGTCGACGCGCATGGCCAACAAGGCCGCCTCGACTGGCGCAATGGCCAACAATCTGCGCGAGTTCGAGTCGCTGCGCGAGTTCTTCACCTCGGGCACCCTGGTCGCCCTGGTCGACCTGCCCTTCGTGTTCCTCTTCGTCGGCGTCATCTGGATGGTGGCCGGGGAGGTCGCCGTGGTGCCGCTGGCGGCGATCCCCATCGTGCTGCTGGTCGGCTACGTCATGCAGTATCCCCTGCGCTCGGTGACCGAGCGTACGCACCGCGAGGCGGCCCAGAAGCACGCGCTGCTGGTCGAGTGCATCGACGGGCTGGAGACCATCAAGGCGTCCGCGGCCGAGGGCCGCGTCCAGCGCAGCTGGGAGCGTTTCGTCGGCATGTCGGCCAATTCGGCCGCCAAGGCTCGCTTCATCTCGGGCATCACGACCTCCTTCGCCCAGGTCGCGATCCAGATGACCACGGTCATCGTGGTCGTCTACGGCGTGCACCTGATCGCGGCCGGTGAGATCACCATGGGCGCCCTGGTCGCCGCCACCATCCTGTCGGGCCGCTCGCTCGCGCCGCTCGGCTCGGTCGCGGCCATGCTGACCCGCCTGCAGCAGTCGCGCGTCGCCCTCAAGTCGCTCGACGAGGTGATGAAGGCGCCGGTCGAGCGCGAGCAGGGCAAGGCCTTCCTGCACCGGCCGCGCCTCAATGGCGCGATCGAGATGAAGAACGTCTCGTTCCGCTACCCGAACCAGGAGCCGCTGGCGCTCGACAGCCTCTCGCTGCGCGTCGACCCCGGCGAGCGGGTCGGCATCCTGGGCCGCATCGGCTCGGGCAAGAGCACCATCGCGCGCCTGATGATCGGCCTTTACGAGCCGGAGGAAGGCGCCGTCCTCATGGACGGCACCGACGTGCGCCAGATCGACCCGGCCGACCTGCGCCGCAACGTCGGCTACGTCGCGCAGGACAACTACCTCTTCTTCGGCTCGGTCCGCGACAACATCGCCTTCGGCGCGCCGCACGTCGACGACCAGACCATCCTGCGCGCGGCCAATGTCGCCGGCGTCACCGACTTCCTGCGCTCCCACCCGCACGGCTTCGACCTGCAGGTGGGCGAGCGCGGCATGGGGCTGTCGGGCGGCCAGCGCCAGTCGGTGGCGATCGCCCGGGCGCTGCTGCTCGACCCGCCGATCATCCTGCTGGACGAACCGACCAGCCACATGGACAATTCGTCGGAGGCCGCGTTCAAGTCCCGGCTCGGTCAGATCCTGACGGGCAAGACCTTGATCCTGGTGACCCATCGCAGTTCGATGCTGACCCTGGTCGACCGCCTGGTCATCGTCGACAACGGCAAGGTGGTCGCGGACGGGCCCAAGGACGAGGTGCTGACCGCCCTCAAGAAGGGGCAGATCCGCTCCAGCCGCTGACCCGGGCGCTTGGACCGGCAGGCGAGCCCGCCCCGCGGGGCGCAACCACAGCCAGGCCGCGAGAGGACGCAAGACGCGAATGAGCTCGATCGGTGTTCACGATCAGGACGATCTGGAATTCATGCCCGACGTGCACGCGGCGGTGCGCCGGCGCGGCCGGCGCTTCGCCTACCTGCTCACGGTCATGTCGTTCCTGTTCCTGGTCGTCTTCGGCGTCTGGGCCCACTACGCGGTGCTCGACGAGGTGACCCGCGGCGAGGGCTCGGTGGTGCCCTCGCGCAAGACCCAGGTGATCCAGAACCTTGAGGGCGGCATCCTGGCCGAGATCCGGGTGCGCGAGGGCGACATCGTCCAGGAAGGCGACATCCTGGTGCGCATCGACAACACCCAGGCGCGCGCCAGTTACGACGACGTGCAGTCCCAGTATTACAGTCTGCTCGCGCGCATCGCGCGCATCGAGGCCATGCTGGAGGAGCGGCCGATCGAGTTCCCGCCCGAGGTAAAGGAAAACGCGCCCGGCGCGGTGCGCGACCAGCAGGCGCTGTTCGATGCCCAGAAGCGCCAGCTCGAGGCGCAGATCTCAGTGCTCGAATCGCAGGTCAAGCAGCGCAAGCAGGAGCTGGAGGAGATGGTCGCCCGGCAGGAGCAGCTCAACAGCAGCCTGCGCATCGCCAACGAGGAAATGGACATCACCCGGCCGCTGGTGCGCAACGGCGTGCTGCCGCGGGTCGACCTGCTGCGCATCGAGCGCCAGGTGGTCGACCTGCAAGGCGAGCTCTCGACCGTGCGCACCGCGATCCCGCGACTCAAGACGGCAATCGCCGAGGCCGGCCAGCGCATCGACGAACTGGTGCTTTCGACCCGGGCCGAACTCTACCAGGAGCTGGAGACCGCACGCGCCGAGCTCAACTCGATCGAGCAGACGGTTCTCGCCGGGCAGGACCGGGTGACCCGGACCAACGTGCGCTCGCCGGTGCACGGCACGATCAAGGCGATCCACCACACCACGGTCGGCGGCGTGATCCGCCCGGGCGAGGACATCCTGGAGATCGTGCCGCTCGACGACACCCTGCTGATCGAGGCGCGAATCCGCCCGGCCGACATCGCCTTCATCCGGCCCGGCCAGGAAGCCGTGGTCAAGATCACCGCCTACGACTTCTCGATCTACGGCGGCCTCAAGGGCGAGGTCGAGAACATCAGCGCCGACACGATCAAGGACGAGGAGGGCGAGAGCTTTTATCGCGTCTATCTGCGCACCCAGGAGACCACGCTGAAGCGCCAGGGCGAGGAGCTGCCGATCATTCCCGGCATGACCGCGACGGTCGAGATCCTGACCGGCGAGAAGAGCGTGCTCGACTACATCCTCAAGCCGATCCTCAAGGCGCGGGAGCGCGCCTTGCGCGAACGCTGAGCGCGGCGGTCTTCGCCTGTTGTCGGCACCGCGCGAAATGGCCCCGCCTCCCGTCCGCCGGTCCGGCCTCGGCCGCGCGGCCTGTGCCGCGGCGCGACTGCTCGCCGGGCTCTCGGTCGCGGTCGCCCTGGCCGTGCCGCCGGCCGGCGCCAGCAACCCCTACCTCGACCGGCCGATCGACGACCGCTTCCTGGTCAACGCCATGGAGTATCCCTGGAGCGCGATCGGCCGGGTCAACATGGGCGGCGGCTTCTGTACCGGCTTCCTGATCGGCGAGCGCCAGGTCGTCACCGCGGCACACTGCCTCTACGCCTTTCGCGAGGGCCGCTGGCGCGGCGCCAATGAGCTGCATTTCGTCGCCGGCTACCAGCGCGACGCCTATCTGATTCACGCAGCGGTCGAGCGCTATACGGTCTCGCCGCGCTTCGCGCCGGCGGCCTGGATGGAGCTCTCCAATTCCGTCAAGGACTGGGCGGTACTGACGCTGGCCGAGCCGATAGGCCGGCAGGCCGGCTGGCTCGGCCTCGCCTATCTCGACGGCGCCATGAAACAGCGCCTGGATGGCGGCAGCGCGCTCGCCATTCAGGCCGGCTATCACGGCATGCGCCCGCACGCGATGTCGGCCAACCTGGGCTGCCGAATCGTCGGCAAGTACGCCAACGGCCGCGGGCTGGCCCACGATTGCAAAGTCAGCCGCGGCGATTCCGGTTCGCCGCTTCTCGTCTACGACCGGGGCCGCTTCGCCGCTATCGGCCTTCACGTGATCGACGCCCGCATCGACGGGCGCAACTTCGCCGGCGTGCTCTCGGCGCTCAACTTCAAGCGCGGGCTCGGCGATCTGGCCGCGGTCAAGGCCGCGGCCGCGGCCGGCGATCCCTGGGCCGGCGGCCGGCCGCCGGCCGGCGGCCCGGCCTCGCCGGTGCCGCGCGACACCGTCCGCGATCTGCTCAGCCGCCTCGGCTACCTCTCCGGACAGCCGGCCGCGGCCGAGGGTCCGGCGATCCGCAGCTTCAGGGCCGAGGCCGGCCTGGGCCCGGGCGAGCGGCCGACGATCGCGCTGCTGGGCGAACTGCTGCGCGCCCTGCCCTGACCCGGCGTACCGAAAGCGGCACGGTAACCAGACCTTAAGCCGGTTGCCCCTAGATTCCGGACGGGATAAGAAGGCCGCGTTAACCATACCCGGGGACGCCGGCGCCAGCCGCTGCGCAGCTCCCTGGCATCGCTCAGCCCGGAAGGACCACCTGATGACCGAAGTGTTCGCCGACGGAATCCGCTCCATCGCCGTGGCCAACGGCGTCGTGCGCGTCGAGCTGGTCCAGCTCAAGCGGGGCAGCGGCGAGGCCAAGCAGTTGCAGCCGGAGGTCACCAGCAGCCTGATCCTGCCGGTCGGCGCGCTCAAGGACTTCACCCTGCAGTTCGCCCGCACGCTGGAGCGCCTCGAGCAGCGCAACAAGGAGCGCGCCAAGGCCGAAGACTCGATCGAGGAGGGCGGCAGCGACATGGACGAGGCGCTGGAACACCTCTAGGCCCGGCCGGCGCGCTCTTTTTCCGAGGACTCCCGATGCGTTATCTCTTCGTGCACCAGAACATGCCCGGCCAGTACAAGCACCTGGCCCAGCGGCTGGCACAGGACGAGCGCAACACCGTCGTCTTCATCACCAAGCGCAAGGGCCTCGAGCTGCCCGGCATCCACAAGGTGCTCTACGAGCCCAAGCGCGAGCCGGCCGACTCGACCCATCCCTACCTGCGCCTCAGCGAGTCCGGCGTGCTGCACGGCCAGGAGGTGGTGCGCAAGTGCCTGGCGCTCGGCAAGCGCGGCTTCCGGCCGGACATGATCATCGGCCATCCCGGCTGGGGCGAGATGATGTACCTGCGCGACCTCTATCCGGAGGTGCCCTCGCTGCAGTTCTTCGAGTACTACTACCGGGCCGACGGGTCGGACGTCGGCTTCGACCCGCAAGCGCCGGTGACGATCGACACCCGCTGCCGGATCCGCACCAAGAACATCATCCAGAACAATGCCCTGGAGACCGCGACCGCGGGCGTCTGCCCGACCTTCTGGCAGTACGAGCAGTATCCCGAGGAGTACCGCTACAAGCTGGCGGTGATCCACGACGGCATCGACACGACGGTCTGCCGGCCCGACCCGGAGGCGGTGCTGACCCTGCCCGACGGGCGCCAGTTGCGGCGCAGCGACGAGGTGGTCACCTACGTGGCGCGCAACCTGGAGCCCTACCGCGGCTTCCCCGTCTACATGCGCGCCCTGCAGGAGCTCTGCCGGCGGCGGCCCAACGCCCATTTCGTGCTGATCGGCGGCGACGAGGTCAGCTACGGCCGGCGCCTGCCGGACGGCAAGACCTACCGCGAGGAGGCCCTCAAGGAGGTCGAGATCGACCCGAAGCGGGTCCACTTCCTCGGCCGGGTTCCCTACGACCAGTTCCTCAAGGTGCTGCAGGTCTCCTCCGCCCACGTCTACCTGACCTACCCATTCGTCCTGTCCTGGTCGATGCTCGAAGCCATGGCCTGCGAGTGCCTGGTGATCGGCTCCTCGACGCCGCCGGTCGTCGAGGCCCTGACCGATGGCAAGACCGGCCTACTGGTCGACTTCTGGGACCACGAGCAGATCGCCGAGCGGGTGTGCGAGGCGCTCGACCACAAGGACGGCATGGCGGCGATCCGCAAGGCGGCGCGCCGGCACATCCTCGACAACTACGACCTGGAGGACTGCATCGGCCGCCAGATGGCGCTGATCGGCGACCTCGCGGCCGGCAAGCGGCCGGTGACGCCCAAGGCCCAGAACAAGCCCGGCGAGATCCTGCTGCGCGCGCCCGGGGCCGCCGGCCGCGGCGCCGGCAAGGCGGCCGAGGCCGGCAACGGCAAGAGCAGGTCGAAGGCCGCGGCCAAGGGCGGCAACGGCGCCGCCGCCAAGAGCAAGTCGGGGTCCAGGTCGGGGGCCAAATC
>CAZDBC010000159.1:0-7263 GCA_964503295.1 uncultured Kiloniellaceae bacterium
GTCGAGGTCGACCTGCTCGACCAGGCAGCGGAGCTTCTCGACGGACAGGTTGAGTTCCGGCTGAGCGGGGCGGAAAAGGCCCGTACCGGTGCCCGCCTCGCCCTGATCCATCTTCTCGACCGCGATTTCCAGAAGGCGCTCGACGCCCTGAAGAAAAGCGACGAGGCCGTGCAGCCTGCGTCCCTGTCGCGCCATCGCCGCCATCTGGAGGCGAGGGCCAGGGCAGGCCTCGGTCGTCCCGAAGAGGCGCTCGAGCTGCTCTCGGGCGACGACAGCGAGGACGCCTTGCGGCTGCGGGCCGACATTCTCTGGAACGAGCGCCGCTGGCCGGAGGCCGCGCTGGCCCTGGCCCGTCTGCTGCCGGCGCGCCCACCGGCCAACAGAGCGTTGTCCGAGCTGGAGCGCGAGGGTATCGCCAACCTCGCCATCGCGCTGACGTTGGCCGGCGATCGTTCGTCATTGGCAGAGCTTGCGGACGCCTTCGGTACGACCATGGCGGAAGGCTCTCACGCCGAGCTGTTTCGCGTCCTCGCGCTCGATCCCTTCGGATCCGACACGGCCTCGGTGGCGGAACGTTTCGGCCGCATCGAGCGCCTGGAATCCTTCGTTTCGAGCTATCGAGCCGGCCCGCCCGAGGCGGCAGGAAACGAAGTGAACTGACCGGCGCCGGCGCTCCGGCGTTGCCTGGCTGCCGGCACCTTCATTGTCAGATAGGGGCCGGCGGCGTCCTCTTCGGAGCCCGCCGGCTCCGGCGCCTTGAACTTCGCCGGCGGCAGGCTCTTCAGATAGACGGCAAGGGCATGGGCGTCGTCGTCGGTGAGCGCCCCATAGGCGTGGTACGGCATGATCGGAGCCAGGATGCATGCGTCGGGTCGAACGCCGGTCCGCACTGCCGTGACGATCTCCTCTACCGTCCAATTGCCCAGACCCGTCTCGGTGTCGCCCGTCAAGTTTGGCGGGTAGAAGACGCCGAGTTCGGGGATCGCGAAACCGATCTGCGAACCGGCGAGGTCGCGCGCCGGGTCCGGCTGGCCGGCCAGGGCGCCTGTCGTGTGGCAGCCGCCGCAATCCATGATCTGGCAAGATAGCGGCCGCGCTCCTGAAGTTCGGCGCCGGCTTGCGCCTGCGCCGCCACCAAGGGATTCAAGATGGCCGCAACCGCCAGGATTCCCGACGGTATCGATTTCATCGCTTCATTGTCCGTAGCTGGGGCCCGCACTCGGGGGCGGGCGGCGCATCAGTCGCTTTTCCCCGCCGCGGGCAACCAAAAAAAGGGGGGCGGGGGACCAGGCCGGCAAGCACGCCTGCCTGAAGCCGGCAGGCGCGCTACCCGCTGTAGCTCTTCACCAGGCTGCCCGCGACCAGGTACCAGCCGTCGACCAGAACGAAGAAGATCAGCTTGAATGGCAGGGAGATCATGACCGGGGGCAGCATCATCATGCCCATGGACATGAGGACCGAGGCGATGACCATGTCGATCACCAGGAACGGCAGGAACAGCAGGAATCCGATCTCGAAGGCGCGGCGCAGCTCGCTGATCATGAAGGCGGGGATCAGGGCCCGCATCGGCGTCTCGGCCGGTTCGGCCACCGGACCCGCTTCCGAGATGTCGAGAAACAGCATGAGATCCTGTTCGCGCACATGAGCGAGCATGAAATCCCGGACCGGCGCGGTTGCCAGTTCGAGAGCCTCCATCTCCGTGACGCTTTCTTCCACCAGGGGAACGACGGCCTGGTCGTAGACCGCCTGCAGCGTGGGCAGCATGACGAAGGCCGTCAGGAAGAGCGCGAGACTGACCACGACCGAGTTCGGCGGCGTCTGCTGGACGCCTATGGCGGTCCGCAGGAACGACAGGACGACCACGATGCGCGTAAACGAGGTCATCATGACGAGGATCGAGGGTGCCAGCGAAAGGATCGTGATCAGTACGATCAGCTGGATGATCCTTGCCGTCGAGGAGCCCCCGTCGCCCTCCCCGAAGTCGAGCTCGAACGACTGGGCGAAGGCCAGATCGGCTTCGAAGGCCACGGCCAGCACGCCGAGGACAACCGGCAGAAGACGCAGGAGCCTGATCATGGCGCGGTCCCGGGCGCGGGCGATGAAACCGGCGCGTTTGAGTCCGAGTGGACGACGAGGTCCTGTCCCGCGCCCAGCAGGAGCAGATGCTCGCACCTGTCGTGGCGCACCAGCACCAGGCGGCGCCGGGCGTCGATGGGAAGAACCTCTTCGATCCGCAAGCGGTTCGAACGTCCCGGTTTCGGCAGGAAGCGGGCGCCGACGAGGAAGCGGCGGGCAAGCAGGGCGGCGCCGCCGATCAACCCGAGCACAAAGAGCAAGGCGAGCAGGAAGCGCAGATAAGAGTCGAATTCCATGGTCGGGATGCGTACCTACGGGCGCTTGCTTCCGGCATAGGCGCGGGCGGCCCGGCGCCGCTCACCAGTGGCGCCCACCTCGGCCCGCAGTTGGTCGAGGTGGGCCTTGAGCTGGTCGGCAAGCAGGTCGAGGTCGGCAAGCAGCGCGAGCAGGCTGACGCGAAGTCGGCGCGCCTCATCCAGCGGCAGTCGCTCGACTGCGGCGCAGAGATCGGCCACGCGGGTCTGTAAGGGCGTCAGATCGAAGGCCTTGCCGGCGGCCGCCTCGGCGCGCAGCCGTTGAATCTGGCAGTCCAGAGTGGCCAGCCTGTCGGACAGGCCGTGGCTCTCGGCGGTGCCGGCCGCCGTGCTGTCAGGAGTCGCCATGCTGCTGGTCCTCCGCCGCGCCCGAGGCACGGTTGGCCTGGCCGCGGTCTCGCGCGCTGCCGTGCTCGGCCCGGTAGACGTAGGACAGGATCTCGGCAACCGTGGCAAGAGCGGCGATGGGAATCTCGCTGTCCACCTCGACTGCGGAGAGGATTTCAGCGAGTTCGGCGTCGGATCGCACCTTGACGTCGTTGGCGAAGGCGATCTCCAGGATCTGTTCGGCGACGGCGCCGCGGCCGCTGGCAATCACGCGCGGGCGCTCGGCCTCGGCGCCGCGAAGGGCGACGGCAAGGTTGGTCGAGGACGCCGGCTCCGGCGGACGTCGCGTGCTGGTCATCACTGGCCCCTTGATCCGGTCGACCGGCTGCAACGGCTGCGGTGGAAACGGCGGCTGCCGGCCGGCACCGCGGTGCATTTCGGTCCCGCCGATCCTCGCTCAATCGTGCTTAATGAATGGTGAAACCGGGCGCGGGAATCCCGCGAAGAGGCACAGGACGGCCGCCGGAGCGCTGCCGCCTCTGGTCAGGAGCCGACCTTGTCGCCCCCGCTTGCTTGCAGGTTGATCGCTTCCATCGCGGCGTCGCCGCCGTCGGCGGCGGCCCGGTTCTCCTGCTGGATCCGTTCGTAGATCTCGCGGCGCAGGACGGTGGCTTCGGAGGGGAACGTAAAACCGAGCTTGATCGACTTGCCGCGGATATCGACGACGGTGACCTCGATATCATCGTTGATCACCACGGACTCGCCGATTTTTCGGGTCAGGTAAAGCATCGCCAGCGGCAGGGCTCCGGGCGACCGGGGGCCCCGTTATTTTCCGGCCGCTGAACAAGTTGTACCCGATTTCTGCGGTGGGTCACAACCCGCTCGCTTTTGTCTCTTCGCACGAGACGCCGGCCAGGGGAGGGCAGCGAACCGGGCGCGCGGCCGGGCGTACCGGGCCTTTGCCTCGAATGCCGGGGATTTAACGCGATCTTAAGGCGAACTCGCTCAGACTCGGCGGGTGTCATTGGGCGGCCCGGCGGGCCGGCGGCGAGGGCTGGCAGTGGACGGCAGATTCGACATCTTTCGAGCGATCGCGATGCGCATGGACTGGCTGGGCCAGCGGCAAAGCGTGATCGCATCCAATATTGCCAACGCGGACACGCCGGAGTTCATCGCACGCGACATGAAGCCGGGGGCGTTCCGCCGGGCTTTGGCGAGCGCGGCCAGCCCGGTACACCCGACGACCAGCCATGCCGCGCATATCTCGTCGCGGCCCGGACGCGACGCGAGCGAGGTCGCAGAGCAGCGCGAGCGCTACGAGACCGCGCCTTCCGGAAACGGCGTCGTGCTCGAGGAGCAGATGATCAAGTCGGCAAAGAATCAGGCCGACCACGACGCCATGGCGCTGCTCTACAAGAAGCACATGACGCTCTACCGCCTCGCCCTTCGCGGCAGCGGCGGCGGCTGAATGAATTTCGCTGGAGGCGCTTGAACCATGGACCTTGAACATTCCCTCGACATCGCCGCCTCGGGCATGCGCGCCCAAGGTCTGCGGCTTCGCGTGATCTCGGAGAACCTGGCCAACGCCGATTCGACAGCCCAGGTACCCGGCGGCGAGCCCTACCGCCGCAAGTTGGTGACCTTCGCCAACGTGCTCGACCGGGAGCTCGGCGTCGAGACGGTCCGGGTCGATGGCATCGTCACCGACGGCAGCGAATTCGGGCGCCGCTTTCAGCCCGACCACCCGGCTGCCGACGGCGAGGGGTACGTCCTGCTGCCAAACGTCAACGGCCTGATCGAAATGGCCGACATGCGCGAGGCGCAGCGCAGCTACGAAGCCAATCTCAAGGCGATTCAGGCGGCGCGGGGCATGCTGTCGCGCACCATCGAGATCCTGCGCTAGGCCGTCGCCTCGCGCTGCGGGAAAACCGATCCCCAAGGAGCTGAGCCATGGCCGTGGATATCGCCGGAGCCCTGTCGGCCTACAATCGGATCGCCCGCCAGGAGGCTGGCGACGGTCTCGGCGCGAACCCTTCTCCGCCGGGACAGGATTTCGCCGGCCTGTTGCAGGATGCCGCCGAGAGGGCCATCGAGACCATGCACGAAGGCGAGCGTCAGAGCCTCAAAGCCGTCGCCGGGACCGCGGACATCACCGAGGTGGTAACGGCGATGGCCCAGGCCGAACTGACGCTGCAGACGGTGGTTACCCTGCGCGACCGTGTCATCCAGTCGTACCAGGAAATTCTGCGGATGCCGGTGTGACCGCTGGCACCGGCAGAAGGACCTGCATCAGCGACAACGGGAACGTAAGCGCGTGAACCAGACCGAAGCGATCGAGGTCTCGCGACAGGCCGTCTTTACCATGCTGCTTGTCGGCGGACCGGTCATGGCGACTGCCCTCATGATCGGCCTGGCCATTGCCCTGTTTCAGGCCTTGACTTCGATCCAGGAAATGACCCTGACGTTCGTACCCAAGATCATCGTCATCTTCGTGACGACCATCCTGTTGCTCCCCTACATGCTGGCCCAACTCAGCGGCTTTACGCTCGAACTGATGGACCGGATCATAGCCCTGGGCTAGCAGGTCATGCTCGCCGCCCTCCTGCCCGCCGAGCTTTTTGCCGCCCTTCTCATTTTCGTGCGCATCGGCGCTTCGATCATGTTGTTGCCCGGTTTCGGCGAGAGCTATGTGCCCGTACGAGTACGCCTTCTGCTCGCGCTGCTGATAACGCTCGCTTTGACGCCGGTGCTCTCGCCGCAACTGCCGCCCATGCCCGCCGAAAGCATATCCCTCGGCCTTCTTATCCTGGGCGAGTCCTTCATCGGACTTTTTCTCGGCGCGATTGCGCGCGTCCTGCTCGCCATCCTGTCGGTGGCCGGGATGGTAATCTCCATGATGAGCGCTTTGTCGAGCGCGCTGACCAACGATCCGGTCGCGGTACAGCAGGGATCCATCGTGTCGGCCCTTCTGACCACGGCTGCGGTGCTCCTGATCTTTCTGCTCGATCTTCACCACCTGATGCTCGGCGCGGTCATCGACAGCTATGCCCTGTTCCCGGCGGGAAGCGTGCCGCCGATCGCCGACATGGCCGACCTCTTTACCCTGTTCACCGCCAGGGTGTTTCTGGTCGGCTTCCAGATCGCCATGCCCTTTGTCGGGGTCGGCATCATTTTCTACCTCGGTCTCGGCCTGCTTGCGCGGCTGATACCCAGAATGCAGATCTTCTTCATCGCCTTGCCGCTGCAGATCTCGATCGGCCTTGTGATGCTCTCGATCACGCTGCCGATCGCGCTGGCCTGGTTTCTCGGGGTGTTTCAGGAATCGCTGATCCCCTTCCTGGCGTCGTGATGCAGTAGGGGACTCGCATGGCCGAGGAACAGGAAGACAGTGCACAAAAAACCGAGGAGCCGACCGGCCGCAAGCTGGAAAAGGCGAGGGAGAAGGGCCAGGTCGTCCGCTCCCAGGAGGTGTCGCACTGGTTCGGCATTCTCGCCTTCGCCCTCGTGGTCGGCTTCTTCGGGGTGGCGGTGGCCGGTGGCCTCGGCAAGGTGCTGCGTCCGTTTCTCGAACGACCCGAGGCCATAGCAGCCGACAAGGGGCGGCTGGACGGGCTGGCCTGGGACCTCGTCGGCTCGGTCGGCTGGGTTCTGCTGCTGCCCATGCTGCTGATCTTCTGCGCCGGTCTCGCCGCAGGCCTCCTGCAGAGCGGGCTCCGCTTCGCGCCCGAGAAGATCAAGCCCAACCTGGAGAACATCTCGCCCAAGAAGGGTGCCAAGAAGATGTTCTCGCTCAACGGGGTGGCGGAGCTGCTCAAGGACCTGGCCAAGCTCCTCATCGTGGGTTCCGTGATTCTGGCGGCGATCTATCCGGCCCTCGATCTGATCAAGGTTCTCGGCACCGTGGAGCCGATCGCCTTCATGCAGATACTGCACGACTATGCGCTGCGCGTGCTGATCGGCGTCCTAGTCGTCATGAGCTTCGTCGCCGTCGCCGACTATCTGTTCCAGCGCCATCAGTTCATGAAGCAGATGCGCATGACCAAGCAGGAGGTGAAGGACGAGTTCAAGCAGAGCGAGGGCGATCCCCAGATCAAGATGCGCCTGCGCCAGATCAGGACGGAACGGGCACGGCAGCGCATGATGGCGGCGGTCCCGGAAGCCGACGTCGTCATCACCAATCCGACCCATTACGCGGTGGCGCTCAAATACGATGCCGAAACCATGGAGGCGCCGCGCCTGACGGCGAAGGGTGCGGATCTGATTGCCCAGCGCATCCGCGAGCTGGCGGAGGAACACAAGATCCCGGTGGTCGAGAACCCGCCGCTTGCGCGCGCGCTTCACGCGGGCGTCGAGCTGGATCAACAGGTCCCGCCGCAGCACTACAAGGCGGTCGCCGAGGTCATCGGCTACGTCATGCGCCTCAGGAAGGCGACTGGAGGCGCCGGAGCGGGCCGCCGGGGCTAGCGGCATCTTCACGCCCCGCAGAGCCGGTGCGGGGCGTGCCCCCATGATTCGGTTTACAGATCGTTAAGAGTGGCCTAGGCAG
>CAZDBC010000160.1:0-7213 GCA_964503295.1 uncultured Kiloniellaceae bacterium
CGAGGGCCGCGCCGCCGTGCCGATGAAGCCGGCGGCCGATCTCGCCGGCCAGGCTGAGCGCGGCGGGCGAGACCTCGACCACCGCACCTAATGGCGCCGCGGCGAGATGAGGCGGCAACAGACGCGCCGTCAGCGGCGACGGCGGCACCAGGACGAAGCCGAATTGCGGCTGCGCGGGGTCGCCGTTCGCGAGCCCGATTCGGCGCTCGGCCCAGCCGGCCGTCGTGCGCTCGAACTGGCGGATCGGCAGGGCGTCGAAGAACTCGTTGGCGACCAGCAGCATCGGCCCCTCGGGCAGCTCGCCCATGTTGTCGTGCCAGACCGGATCGAAGGCGCCGAGTCGCTCGCGCTGAAGGCGGCGAAGGGCAGGGCTGGTCTCTACCAGATGCAACTCGAGCGCCTCAAGGAAATCGGGCAGCAGGCGCGCCGCGCGCAGGGCGTCGCTCAACAGAGTGCCGCGCCCGGGACCGAGCTCGACCAGTTGGACACTTTCGGGCGCGCCGATCCGCCGCCAGGTCTCGGCGCACCACAGGCCGATCAGCTCGCCGAACATCTGGCTGATCTCCGGCGCCGTCACGAAATCGCCGGCCGCGCCGAAGGGGTCCTGCCGGCTGTAGTAGCCGTCCTGCGGATCGGTCAGGGCCGCGGCCATGAAGTCGGCCAGGGAGATCGGTCCCTCGCGGGCGATCCGCCGGGCCAGCCGTGCGGCCAGACGGCTCGCCCGCCGGTCGGTCGCGCCACCGGTCGTCTCTGCGCTCATCTCCCCGGCCGATTGCCGGCCGGGGCGGCATCCGGCGCGGGCGGACGCCGCAGGGCCCAGACCACGATCCCGATGCCGAAAAGCATCATGGGCAGCGAGAGGATCTGGCCCATGGTCAACCCGCCGAGCAGATAGCCGAGATGGGCGTCGGGCTCGCGCACGAATTCGACCAGCAGACGCGACAGGGCATAGCCGATCAGGAAGCTGCCGGAGATCAGGCCTGTGCGGCGCAGCGCGCCGTACCGCACCATGACGAAGATAATCAGAAACAACACCAGCCCCTCGAGCGCGCCCTCGTAGAGCTGGCTGGGATGTCGGGGCAGGGGGCCGTCCGTAGAGCTCGCCGTTTATGAAGTTGGCGATGCGCCCGAGCAGCAGACCGATCGGCGTTGCCGCGCCGACGATGTCGGCGACGGTGAAGTAGTGCACCCCCTGGCGCCGCGCGAACAGGCCGATCGCCAGCAGCACGCCGAGCAGCCCGCCGTGGAAGCTCATGCCGCCGCGCCAGAGGAAAATGATCTCGAGCGGATTCTCCAGATAGAACCCCGGCTTGTAGAACAGCACGTAGCCGAGCCGGCCACCGAGCACGACGCCGAGCATGGCCCAGAGCAGGAAATCGTCGAAGTGAACCGGACGCAGGCGCCGCGGCGGCAAGGTCGCGAGCCAGCGGCAGTAGAGCCAGGCAAGCAACAGGCCGGCCAGGTAGGCTAGGGCGTACCAGCGTATGGCGAGAGGCCCGATGCGGATCGCGATCGGATCGATATCCGGGAACGGCAGCGCGAGAAGCATGATCGACATGGGCGTAACGCAAGACCTTATTGAATGTTTGGGTCCGGCAACGATCCCGTCTTCCTTGCCGCCGTCAGCGGTAGGGGTCGGCGCCGGCCAGGAAACGGGTGACGTAGCTGCTTATGCCCGGCTCCAGTTCGGTGAAGGGCCGCTTGTAACCGGCTGCGCGCAGGCGCTCCATGCGCGCCTCGGTGAAGTACTGATAGGTCGCGCGCAGCTCCTCGGGGGTCGGGATGTAGCGGATGTCGCGCGGCCGGCCGAGGGCGTCGAACACGGCATGGGCGAGGTCGGCGAAGCTGCGCGCCTTGCCGGTGCCGACATTGAACAGGCCGCTGACCGGGGGGTTGGCCTGCAGCCACAACATGACCTCGACGCAGTCGCCGACCCACACGAAATCGCGCAGCTGTCCGCCGTCCGGGTAGTCGGGATGATGCGACTGGAACAGGCGCGCCGGTTCGCCGGCGCGGATCTGGGTGAAGAGGTGCCAGGCAACGCTGGCCTGGCCGCCCTTGTGGTACTCGTTGGGACCGTAGACGTTGAAGAACTTGAGGCCGGCCCACTGTGGCGGCCGGCGCGCACCCTCGGCGATGCGCCGCGCGACCCAGCGGTCGAAGAGCTGCTTGCTCCAGCCGTAGCCGTTAAGCGGGCGCAAGCGCGCCAGATGCTCCGGCGTGGCCTCGTCGTCGAAGCCGGCGCTGCCGTCGCCGTAGGTCGCGGCCGAGGAGGCGTAGATGAAAGGAATCTCGTAAGCCGCGCAGTGGTCCCAGAGCACGCGCGACAGGCGATAATTGGTCGCGACCAGGGCATCGCCGTCCTGTTCCGTGGTCGAGGAGATCGCGCCGAGGTGAAACAGCGTCTCGAGCCGGCTGCCGCTCCAGTCGAGAAAGCCGGGCAGGTCCTCGGGCGCGATCAGGTCCTCGACCTCGTGCTTGGCGAGGTTGCGCCACTTGTCGCCGACGCCCAAGCGGTCGCACACGACGACACGCGCGCCGCGCTCGGCGAGGGCGGCGACCAGGTTCGATCCGATGAAGCCGGCGCCGCCGGTAACGAGGATCATGACGCGGGCGGTCCTTCGCGGCTTGCAGGCGCGGCTCGCGGGCCCGGCGCGCCGACCCTCTGCGGGCTCGCCGCCGGCGCCTGCGCGCGGCCTCTTATAGAAGTGCCCAGGCTCCGCCGGCAAGCACGGCAAGATCTCGCCTGCTGGTGGGCAGGGATTGATGCCGGGCGGTGGCGCGGGCATGCTGTCGCGGTCCGCGGGTGCCTGGCGACAAGGCACGATCCTGAGCAGGAAAGAGAGGTGTGCCTTTATGCAGAGTCAGAACCGACTGTTCGATGATCTGGCGCGGGTGGTAACCAGCGCCATGGGCGTGGCGGCCGGCATGCGCGAGGAGGTCGAGGCGCGCCTGCGCGACCAGTTCGAGCAAATACTGACCCAGATGGACCTGGTGAAACGCGAGGAGTTCGATGCCGTCCGCGAGGTTGCGGTGCGCGCCCGCGAGGAGCAGGAGACCCTGGCCGAACGTCTTGCCCTTCTGGAAGCGCGGCTCGCGGCGCTCGAGTCGGCACCGAAATCCCCGCCGCAGCCGCCAAAAGCGCCGCCGGCCGGCGGCGGCGGGCCGCAGGCCGGCGACGGCTAGGCCGGGACCGCGCGCCGGCGACGCCTTTTCCCCAGTCTTCAAGAGTTCGCTATTGCGGCGCGGAATCGATTTTGGCACGCTAGATTTTGTGGGTGCCGCGTCGCTGCGACCCATATGTCGAAAGTGCCGCGAGGCCAGCAGCAGGCGCGCGCCATCCCGCCCCGGGGGTGACGCACCTCGCGCCCCCGCCACAGCACGAGGGGGCTGCGTCACGATGGTATCTCTGGCGAGCGAACGAGAGCTTTCCACCAATCCCCTGGACCTCATGGAGGAGCTGGTCAGCGCCAACGACTGGGCTTTCGACCGGCACAGCGAGTCCGAGTTGATGGTCGGCCTGTCCGGACAGTGGTGCGACCATCACATGCACTTCGTCTGGCAGTGGCAGGTCAGCGCCATTCTTTTCTCCTGCCACTTCGACCTGCGCGTGCCGGGCGCCCGACGCGCCCGCGTCTACGAGCTTCTGGGCGCGGTCAACGAGAAGCTCTGGCTCGGCCATTTCGACCTGGTCGCCGACGACGGCATCATCATGTTCCGGCACACCGTTCCGCTGCGCGGCGCCAGCGGCGTCTCGATCGAGCAGCTCGAGGACCTGGTCGACACCGCGGTCGGCGAGTGCGACCGCCTGTACCCGGCCCTGCAAGGGGTGATCTGGGGCGGCCAGAGCGTGACCGAGGCGTTGGCGGCCGCCCTGATGGAAACCGTCGGCGAGGCCTGAACGCGGGCGCCGCGCGGCGTTCAGGACCAGACGACGCAATAGGGTTCCTGCGTCCAGTCCTTTGGCGCGTCCGGGCCGGCCGCGACCACAGCATCCGATAGGCCTGCCGCGGGCCGTCCGAATCACTGTCGCCTGGCCATGACCAGGCGGTGCGGCGAGCGGTAGGCGTGGTCGAACAGCGACTCGATGTCGCGCCGGAAGGACAGGTTGACGGTCACGCGCGGGTCTTCGCGCGCTCTTGCCTGACGCGTCGGCCTGTGCAACAGCAAGGCCGAGTAGGCAAAGGAAAATGGCGGGGGGAGGAACCATGAAGATCGGCAGCGACAGCATCGCGGGGCCGCTCCTGCTGGTCGGCTGCGGCAAGATGGGCGGCGCCCTGCTCGACGGCTGGCTGGCGCGCGGGCTCGATCCGGCCGAGGCCATCGTGATCGAGCCGCAGGCCGAGGGCTTGGCACGCTATCGGGACCGCGGCATGCGCCTCTGCGCGGCGGTCGACGAGCTCGAGGCGGGCACGGCTCCCGCGCTGGTCGTCTTCGCCGTCAAGCCGCAGGTCATGGACGCCGCGCTGCCTGCCTACCGCCGCTTCGCCGCCCCCGGACGGCTGTTCCTCTCGATCGCCGCCGGTAAGACGATCGCCTACTTCGCGCGCGCGCTCGGCGAGAACAGCGCGATCGTGCGCGCCATGCCCAACACCCCGGCGGCCATCGGCCGCGGCATGACGGTGCTCTGCGCCAACCCGGCGGTCGACGCGCGGCAGAGGGCGCTGAGCGAGGCCCTGATGGCGGCGGTCGGCGAGGTCGCCTGGGTCGAGGACGAAAGCCTGCTCGATGCGGTGACGGCGCTGTCGGGCGGCGGGCCGGCCTACGTCTTCCTGCTGATCGAGTGCCTGGCCGAGGCCGGCGTGGCCGCCGGGTTGCCGGCCGACCTGGCCATGCGCCTTGCCCGCACGACCGTGTCCGGCGCCGGCGAGTTGGTTCGCCAGAGCGACGACAGCGCTACCCGCTTGCGCGAGAACGTGACCAGCCCGGGCGGCACGACCCTGGAGGCGCTCAAGGTCCTGATGGCCGAGGACGGGCTGCAGCCACTGCTGACCCGGGCGATCGCGGCGGCCGCTTCGCGCAGCCGCGAATTGGCCGACTGAGGGCACCGCCGAGATGCCCGACAGCGCCGCACTCAAAGGGAGCGCCCGGCGCGTGCGCGACGCGCTGCACGCCCAGGGCTACGCCTTCGAGGTCAGGCGTTTTCCCGCCGGCACGCGCAGCGCGCAGGACGCGGCCGCGGCCATCGGCTGCAGCGTCGGCCAGATCGTCAAGTCGCTGATCTTCCGCGCCGAGCGCAGCGACCGCCCTCTGCTGGTCATGGTCAGCGGCGCCAACCGCGTCGACGAGGCGGCGGTCGCGCGCGAGCTTGGCGAGCCGGTCGCCCGCGCCGACGCCGCCTTCGTGCGCGCCAGGACCGGCTTCGCCATCGGCGGGGTGCCGCCGCTCGCCCACCTCGAGCCGCCGATCGCCTTCATCGACCGCGATCTTCTCTACTTCGACCGCATCTGGGCCGCCGCCGGCACCCCCGACAGCGTGTTCGCGCTGACTCCTGAGGAGCTGGTCGACATCACCGCCGGGCGCATCGCCGACGTCAAGCAGGCCTGACGTCCCGCCACCGGCGGGCCTTTGTCTTTGTCGGGTCCGACCGCATATTGGAGCGGTAGGGACGCAAGAGAGCCCTCGGCAGCACGGGGAGTGGTCATGGCGAAGAAGGCACAGAGCGGCGACGGCAAGCAGGGGAGCGCGGCCGGCAGGGGCCGCGGGGCCGGCCGGCGCAAGCCGGCGGCCGGCGAGGTCGACGTCGGCAAGAAGGCCATTGACACGGCCCTGAAGCTGGCGGCCGAGCGGGGCTGGCGCGATCTCTCGCTCGCGGAGATCGCCGAGGCGGCCGGGCTGGATCTGGCCCAGCTCTATCCGCGCTACAGCTCGAAGCAGGCGATCCTCGAGCAGCTCTCGCGCCGCATCGACGCCGAGGTGCTGGCCGAGTCCGAAGAGGATGCCTTGCACGGACCGGCGCGCGACCGGCTGTTCGACGTGCTGATGCGCCGCTTCGACGCCTTGCGCCCCTACAAGGAGGGTCTGGGCGAGATCGTCTACGACCTCTTGCGCGATCCCGTGTCCAGTGCCGCGGCCGCGCTGCAGCTGCAGCGCACCATGGCCTGCATGCTGGAGGCGGCCGGCCTGTCGAGCACGGGCCTGCGCGGTGCCCTGCGGATTCAGGTGCTGTCGGGGATTTATCTCATGACACTGCGCGTCTGGCTGCGCGACGACACCGAGGACCTGTCGAAGACCATGGCCGCGCTCGACGGCTATCTCCGGCGCATCGAGTCGCTGATCGAGCGCCTGCCCCGGCGCGGCGGACGCCGGCGCGCCGCCTGAGACGTGTCGATCGTGTTTTTGTGCAGCGCACAAATTTCTGCTTGACCTTCGCAGGAGGCAGCACATATGAGGTGCCGGACGCGGTTATTGTGCATTGCAGCATGACCGCCGACCGCCCGCCCGAACGGCCCCGCGAGGACGAGCACCCGGCCGCCGGCGTCGCACCATTTCCACCGAGGAGGCCATCATGGCGAAGACCGGCAATCCCTTTCTCGACGGCGATTTCGCCGAGTTGTTCGACGTCAACAGGTTCTTCGAGCAGTTCGACGTCGCCCGTCTCACCGAGCAGTTCAAGTTCCCCACCGCCGACGGCAAGCGCCTGATCGAGGCGCAGCAGCGCAACATGGAGGCCATCACGCGTGCCAACCGCATCGCTATGGAAGGCGCCCAGGCCATGCTGCGCCGCCAGGGCGAGATCTTCAGCGACAGCCTGGCCGAGGGCGGGCGCGCGATGCATCGTCTGGCCGCCGCCTCGACGCCCGAGGAGCGCATGAGCGTCCAGACCGAGATCGTCAAGGAAGCCTACGAGCGCGGCCTCGCCAACCTGCGCGAGCTCTCGGAGTTGAACAGCAAGTCGAACGAAGAGGCGACCGAGGTGCTCAACAAGCGCATCAGCGAGGCCCTCGAGGAGATGAAGGACTTCCTCAAGTCGGCCTGAGCCGTCCCCTTCGCGCTGCGGCAGTTGCCGCGCAATCTGTTGCGACCGCCCCTCTTCGGGGCGGTTCTTTTTTTGACGGGCGTGTGCTTCCGACCCGCCTCGGCATCTTGATTTCGAGCGGCACGGCCGATAGGAGAGGCGGGTCCGTCGAGTCCTACCGCACAGGTGTTGAAGTCGAGTCGCCCCCGTGACCGAACCCGCCGCCGAGATCTCGTTCGACGAATTCCTGAAGGT
>CAZDBC010000161.1:0-3915 GCA_964503295.1 uncultured Kiloniellaceae bacterium
ATAGACGAGACAGCCGAACATTTGATCCGAAGCCAAAAAGGGTAGGTCGAAAACCAGGGTGGCGGTCAGGATCAGCAGGAAGGAGGCAAGCATTATCCAGACCCGGCACAGAGTTCCCGAGACGCCCCTGACCGAGGGGCAGATCCTCGTCTATCAGGTGCCGATCCCGGAGCCTCTGCGTTTCCTGGAACCGCGCGAGACCGAGACCCGCAAGATGCACGCGCTCAGCGAATACGGCCTGATGCACGTGAAGCTCTACGAGGACATCGCCCGTCACGGGCGGATCGCCACGACCTATGCCTATCCGGTCAAGGTCGCCGGACGCTACATCATGGACCCCTCGCCCACGCCGAAGTTCGACAATCCCAAGATGGACCGCATGGCCGCCCTGCAGCTGTTCGGCGCCGGGCGCGAGAAGCGTATATACGCCATCCCACCTTATACCGAGGTGCGCAGTCTCGATTTCGAGGACCACCCCTTCACCGTACAGCGCTGGGACAACGGCTGTGCCCTGTGCGGCGCGAAGGACAGCTTTCTCGACGAGGTGGTGATCGACGACCAGGGAGGCCGCCTCTTCGTCTGCTCCGACAGCGCGTACTGCGCTGATCGCCGCGCCATCTCGGAGCCGGGCCAAGCCGGTTCTCACCTCGCCTGCGATCCGGGAACGCGCCGGCCATGACCGGGGAAGAGGTTCTGCTCGAGGTCGACGGCCTGACCAAGTCTTTCGGACGCCAGATCGCCTGCCACGAGGTCTCTTTTCGCCTGTGGCCCGGCGAGGTGCTCGCGGTCGTCGGTGAAAGCGGCTCGGGCAAGACCACGTTGCTCAACTGCCTTTCCGCCCGTCTGAAGCCGGATTCCGGAACCGTGACCTACCGCACGCGGAGCGCAGGACCGCGCGACATCTTCGCGCTCAGCGAGGCTGAATGCCGCCTCCTGATGCGAACCGATTGGGGTTTTGTCCAGCAGGAGGCGCGGGCAGGGCTGCGCATGGCGGTGAGCGCCGGCGCCAACGTGGGCGAACGTCTCATGGCCCTTGGCCAGCGGCACTACGGCCGATTGCGCGGCCAGGCCCTGGACTGGCTCGAGCGGGTGGAGATCGAAAGGGACCGCATCGACGATCGCCCCGACACCTTCTCCGGGGGAATGCAGCAGCGCCTTCAGATCGCCCGCAACCTGGTCACCGCACCGCGCCTCGTCTTCATGGACGAGCCGACAGGCGGCCTGGATGTCTCGGTCCAGGCGCGCCTGCTCGACCTGCTGCGCGGCCTCGTGGCCGATCTCGGACTCTCGGCAATCGTGGTGACCCACGATCTCGCTGTCGCGCGGCTGCTCTCGCACCGCATGATGGTCATGCAGCGCGGCACGATCGTCGAGAGCGGCCTGACCGATCAGCTGCTCGACGATCCGCAAGAGCCTTATACGCAACTGCTCGTCTCTTCGATTCTTCAGCCTTAGCGAGAGCCGACCATGGAAACCGAGCCGAAACGGGAAGGCGAGATGCTTCGGGTCGAAAGCGCGGCCAAATGCTTCACCCTGCACGGTCAAGGCGCCGCCAAGCTATCGGTGTTCGAGAATCTGAATCTCTCGGTCTCCGCCGCCGAATGCCTCGTGCTCGCGGGCCGCTCGGGCAGCGGCAAGAGTTCGCTTTTGCGGATGATCTACGGCAACTACCGCTGTTCGCGCGGCCGGATTCTTCTGCGCCACCGCGGCCGCTTCGTCGACGTCGCATCGGCGCCGCCACGGCAGATCCTGGATATCCGTCGCTGGACGCTCGGCTATGTCAGCCAGTTCCTTCGGGTAATTCCCAGAGTCGCCGCAGTCGACGTGGTCAGCGAGCCGCTGCGGGCACGTGGCCTTCCCCGCGCAGAAGCTACGGCGCGCGCCGAGGCAATTCTTTCCCGGCTCAACATTCCCCGCAGGCTCTGGGGTCTTGCCCCGGCGACCTTCTCGGGCGGTGAGCAGCAGCGGGTCAATCTTGCGCGCTGTCTGGTGGTCGACTATCCGGTGCTGCTGCTCGACGAACCCACCGCATCCCTCGACTCGGACAACCGCGAGGCCGCAATCGAGCTTATCCGGGAGGCCAAGTCCAAGGGGACTGCCATGCTGGGGATATTTCACGACCGGGAGACACGCGACGCGCTGGGTGATCGTGTTCTCAACCTCGCGGAGGTGCGCGGCCCGACGGTCGATGCAGCGGCCGGATGAGACAGGAGACTTCGGACCGAGAGGCGTCGAGCGTCCGCTACGCGGTTTACTACGTCCCGGCTGCCGGCAGCGATCTGTCGCGCCTCGGCCAGGCTTGGCTGGGTCGCGACTGCTGGTCGGACCGGCCGCTCGCCCGGCCGAGACTGCCGGGCCTCGACGACTTCGATGTCGACGCCGTCACGGCGGCTCCGCGCCGCTATGGTCTCCACGCCACATTGAAGGCTCCATTCCGGCTGGCCGAGACTGGAGACGAAGCGCGGCTGCTGGCCTACTGCCGCAGGTTCGCCGCGGACCTGGCGGCGGTCGAGTGCCCGCCGCTCAAGGTCGCGGTGCTCGACGGCTTTGCGGCGCTGACCCCGTCGCGGGCCTGCCCGGCCCTCGATCGCCTCGCGGCCACGACCGTCGAAGGCTTCGATCCGTTCCGGGCGCCGCCGACCGCGAACGAGCTGGCCAGACGCCGGGGCGCCGGCCTCAGCGCGCGTCAGGATGCTCTCCTGGAGGCCTGGGGTTACCCTTATGTGATGGAGGAGTTTAGGTTTCACATCACGCTGACCGGCAAGCTGTCCGAGCCGCTCCTGGCGCGACTCTGTCCGGTTCTAGAGAGTTATTTCGCGCCTCTTGTCGACCGGCCACATAAGATCGACGCGATCTCGGTGGTGAGGCAAGGCGATGACGACGAAAACTTCATGGTCATCGAACGCTGTCCACTGTCGCCTCCGGCCGCTCGACAGCCGGCCGCCGGTCGGGCTTGACGGAGCGTCGGCAGTTGTCTTGGCGGAGCCTGAACCGATCATTCACGAGACCGTCACGATGTTCTGGTCAAACAGGCACCGAGAGCGGCACGCAGGAGCTGGGATCGAGGTCTTCGAGCATGCCCGATGATGTGGTGATCCGGAATGCACGTCTGGTTCTTTCCGACCGCGTCGTCGTGGGGTCGGTCCATGTCGGCAATGGAAAGATCGTCGCGATCGACGAGGAGGCGGCGGGGCACGCGGCCGGGCCGCGAGACATCGACTTCGAAGGCGACTACCTGCTCCCCGGCCTGATCGAGCTGCACACGGACAATCTGGAAAGGCATTTCATGCCGAGGCCGGGCGTGGTCTGGCCTGCCGTCTCCGCGGTTCTGGCCCACGACGCCGAGATCGCCGCTTCCGGGATCACGACGGTCTTCGACGGACTGCGCGTTGGCAGCACGGCGGCCGACCGGGATCTGCCCGAGAGCGTCGAGGTGCTCTGCCGAGCCATCGACAGGGTACACAAGCGCGGCCTGCTGCGGGCCGATCACCTGGTCCACCTGCGCTGCGAGGTGAGCAGTGCGACCGTCATCGACGATCTGGAACGCCATCTGCCCAATCCCGCCGTGCGGCTGATCTCGATCATGGACCACACGCCGGGCCAGCGGCAGTTCGTGGACGAGTCGAAGTATCGCTTCTACTATCAGAGGAAGCATGGCCTCTCCGATGACGAAATGGACCGCTACATGGCCGAGCAGCGCGCCGCACAACAGCGCCACGGCGTGCCCAACCGGCGGCATATCGTCTCCTTATGCCGGACCAAAGGCATCGCGCTTGCCAGCCATGACGATGCGACCCGCGACCACGCGCTCGAAGCGGCCAAGGACGGCATGTCGATCGCGGAATTTCCTACATCTCTCGAGGCCGCCGAGGCCTCGCGCGAGGCAGCCAGCCGCGAGCGCCAGGCGAAGGCGCA
>CAZDBC010000161.1:3925-7210 GCA_964503295.1 uncultured Kiloniellaceae bacterium
TGGGCATGAAGGTCCTGATGGGCGCCCCCAATGTCGTACGCGGCGGCTCTCACTCCGGCAACGTCTCGGCCCTGACCCTCGCCCGACAGGGACTCTTGGACATCCTGTCATCCGATTACGTCCCCTCCAGCCTGCTGGCGGCGGCTTTTCTGCTGGCGGAGCAGGTTCCGGACATGGACCTGCCGGCAGCGGTCGGTCTTGTCTCGCGGGAGCCCGCGGCCGCCGCGGGGCTCCATGATCGCGGCGAGATTGCCGTTGGACGGCGAGCGGACCTGATTCGCGTTGCCGTCAGCGACGGCCATTCGGTGGCGCGCAGCGTTTGGCGCGAGGGCGTACGAGTCGCATGAACACCATGAACGCCGGACGTCTCAATCCGGTCGATCGCCTCTTCGCGATCTTGATCGAGGAAGGCGGCAAGCGCTACGGCGATGAGGCCGTCAGCCAGCTTCAGCATGCGCTGCAATGCGCCACCTTGGCGCGCGACCAGGGCGCCGGCGACAGCCTCATCACGGCCGCCCTGCTGCACGACATCGGCCACCTTCTGGACGAGGCCGATGAGGCACTTGCCCGCCAAGGGGTAGATGCCCGACACGAGCGACGCGGCCGGATCTTCCTGTCCAATTGGTTCGATGCGGCCGTTACCGAACCGATCGCCCTCCACGTCGAGGCCAAGCGCTATCTCTGCTGGGCCAGGTCCGACTACATCGAGACTTTGTCCCCGGCGTCGATCCAGAGTCTGGAGGTCCAGGGGGGACCATTCAACGCCGAACAGGCGGCGACATTTCTCGCTCTTCCCTACGCCGAAGACGCCATCCGCCTCCGTCGCTGTGATGAAATGGCAAAAAGCCCTTCGGCGAGAACGCCCCAGCTGGAAGCTTTCCGCCGCAGCGTCGAGGTCTGTCTTCAGCGGCATCATGATGGCAGAGCCGTCCGCTGAGACCCCTATCGTCCGTCCCGGTCTGCTCTTTCTGGTCGTTGGACCGAGCGGTGCCGGAAAGGACAGCCTGATCCACGCGGCGCGGAAACGGCTGGCCGGGCATCCCCGCCTCGTCTTTGCAAGACGCACGATCACGCGCGCCGGCGGCTCGGGCGGCGAGGATCACCTCGCCGTTCCTCCCGAGGCGTTCGAATACCTCGAATCGACCGGGCAGTTCTGCCTGAGCTGGCGCGCACACGGCCTGGCGTATGGCCTTCCGCTTGACTTGACGGGCGAAATCGCAGCGGGCCGCTGCGTCGTCGCCAACGTGTCCCGTACGGTGATCGAGGACGCCTGCCGCCGCTTTCCGCGGGTCAGGGTCATTCTGGTAACCGCGGCGATGGAAACACTGCGGCAACGCCTGGCAAAACGTGGCCGCGAAGCCCCCGGCGAGGTCGCACGCCGTTTGTCGCGCGCGGAGCTTGCCCTGCCGCCCGAATGCGAGGTTGTCGTCGTCCGCAACGACGGCGCGCTCGAAACGGCGCTCGGCGATTTCCTGGTCGCCCTGGAAGCGGTATAAGCTTCGGCACTGGGCCGCGAACTTTCACGACAGGCTGGGCGCGACCATACAGCGGTCACGGCCTGCGCCGGCCGACTGACGATGGCCGCCAAGCCGCGCACGTCCACTTGGGGGTCAGAACGATGGAAACGACACAGCGCCGCATCGCGGTTCTGGGCACCGGCATCATGGGCCGGCCGATGGCCGCCAATCTGTGCCGTGCAGGTTTCGCGGTCACCGCCTGGAACCGCACGCGCGCCAAGGCCGAACCGCTCGCGGAGTCAGGGGTGCGGATAGCCGAATCTCCGGCCGAGGCCGTCGCGGAGGCCGATACCGTCATCACAATGCTTGAGAACGGGCCGGTGGTCACCGAGGTGCTCTTCGGATCCGGAGCCGCCGCGGCCAGCCCGGCAGACACGCTATTCATCGACATGTCGTCGATACTGCCCTCGACAGCCCGAGACCACGCAAATCAGCTTGCCGCACAACAGCGCCGCCACCTCGATGCTCCCGTCAGCGGCGGCGAACCCGGCGCCATAGCCGGAACCCTCGCCATCATGGCGGGCGGGAGCGTCGAGGACTTCGCCGCCGCTCAACCGATCTTCGCCGCCCTCGGCCGCGCGATTCATGTCGGTCCATCGGGCAGCGGTCAGCTCGCAAAGCTGGCGAACCAGGCAATCGTCGGCATCACCATCGGCGCCGTGGCGGAAGCCCTGCTGCTCGCTGCCGCCGGGGGTGCCGACCCGGCCGCGGTGCGCGACGCAATCACCGGCGGCTTTGCCGACAGCCGGGTCCTGCAGGTCCACGGCGCCCGCATGCTGGAGCGCGACTTCGTGCCGGGCGGCGCCGCCCGGATCCATCTCAAGGACCTGGACGGCGTGCTGACCGTGGCGGGAGAGATCGGGCTCGAACTGCCTTTGACCCAGCGGATCCGGGATGGTTTTGCCGAGCTGACCGACCGTCTGGACGGCGCCGGCTTCGACCACAGTGCCATCCTGCTGTGGCTGGAGAGCCTGAACAGACCGCACCGGGTCGGGCAGGCCCTCGACCGCCTGCCGTGACGGTGCACTCCAGGCCTAGGATTGGAACGCCACCACCGACTGGGTCTGGGTGCCCAGCCCACTCACTCCGAGGCGAACGCGGTCACCCGCCTTGAGGTAGACCGCCGGCTTCTGCCCCATACCCACGCCGTGCGGTGTGCCCGTCGCGATTACGTCGCCTGGCTCCAAAGTCATGTGGCGACTGATGTAGGCGACCAGGTGGGCAACGCCGAAGATCATCGCCGAAGTATCGCCGTCCTGATAGCGTTGCCCGTTGACCTCGAGAAAAAGCGCCAGACGCTGCGGGTCCGGCACCTCGTCCGAGGTGACGAGCCACGGCCCGATCGGACCGAACGAGTCGCACGACTTGCCCTTGATCCACTGGCCCGTCCCCTCGAGCTGAAAGCTGCGCTCTGAGACGTCGTGGACAACGCAGTAGCCGGCCACATAATCCAGGGCTTGGGTCTCATCCACATAGCGTGCCCGTTGCCCGATCACCACGGTGGGTTTTTCGATTTTGAAGTTCCATTCGATCCAGACGAGTTTGTCGGTCCAGTAGCCGATACTGGGTTTGCCGTAACGGGTTTCGACACGGGCGTGCTGGCCATAGCCGCGGTTGTGGATGTCCGCCCAGTCGGCGGTAAGGAGGACATTGCCGTTGGGATCCTGAGCAGGAAGGGGTTGATCGATTTGGAGCGGTTCGTTGATGTCGAGGACGATTACGGTATCGATGGGATCGAGGGGTTGTGCGGGTAGGTTTAGGAGGATGC
>CAZDBC010000162.1:0-7179 GCA_964503295.1 uncultured Kiloniellaceae bacterium
CTAGACCACCGATTCGACCCACTCGTGGAGCTGGTTCTTGGCCAGGGCGCCGACCTTGGTCGCAGCGACCTGCCCATCCTTGAACAGCATCAGGGTCGGGATACCGCGCACGCCGTACTTCTGGGGCGTCAGCGGGTTGTCATCGATGTTGACCTTGGCCACGGTGACGCGGCCGTCCATCTCCGCGGCGATTTCCTCGAGCGCCGGTGCGATCATCTTGCAGGGACCGCACCATTCGGCCCAGAAGTCGACCAGCACCGGCCGGTCGGCCTTGAGCACATCGCGCTCAAACGAATCGTCGTTGACGGTTCGTGTCGTCATGAAACACCTCTGTAACCCGTGTGGCTCGGCGCCCCCTTGTTGACCGGAGACTGCCGTTCGCATGTGGCGGTAATGTAGGGAGCGCCGTTCGCAAGCGTCAAGGCGCGGCTCCGTCGAGGCGCGCATCGCTGAGTTGCATGACCCGAGGACCGTCGGTCCAAAGCAGTAGGCAGCGCACCGGCCGGCCCGGATATATCCTTTGCAGAACAGCGCGATAGGCAGCCATTTGCCGAAGGTAGATCGCCGGCACCTCGGCCTCGCTGGCTGGCGGGGGCCGGTTGGTTTTGTAGTCGACGATCACGATCTCCTGATCCGCAACCAGAAGACGATCGACTTGGCCCGAGATCGCCTCGGGGCCGGCGCGCCCCTCGATCAGACCGGCAAGTGGCACCTCGGCGCGTCCGTGAGGGCCGAACAGGGGGGCCAGCGCGGGGTCCTCCAGCACACGCAGGGTTTCCTCCAGCAGGGCATCCTGCGCGGCCGGAGACAGCCCATGTACGGCCGCGCCCAGGAAACGGGTACCGGCGGCGCGCCGCCGGTCCGGCGGCAGGCTCGGCAGGCTCTGCAGCAAACGATGGACGAGCCGGCCACGGGTGAAACGTCGCGCAGCGTGCGCCCCGCGCCCGGCCGCCAGCGGCGACTCGGCGGTCTCCTCCGCCTCGGGTCGGGACGGCGCCAGAGGGCGCGGCGGCACGGCTTCGGGCGGCGGCGGCCGGCCGGCCCAATCGGGCAGGGGCGTCGGCGCGACCTCCACGGCGGGGCCCGCAGGCCGCTCTTCGGGCCCGGAGTCCTGCCGCGTGGCCAGGCGCCAGCCGGGACCGGACCAGCCATCCGGGATCGAATCGCCGAAATCGAACGCGACCGGCTCGGCGACCGCCTCCAGGGCGTCGCGCACCAGCTTGTACCAGCAGTCGGCAGGGGCGGTCTTGCGGCCGTTCCAACCGGCGACATAGAGCCGGTCCTCGGCCCGGGTCATGGCGACGTAGAGCAGGCGCCGATACTCCTCGGCGGCGAGGACACGGGCGGCATTGCGCGCCTCGGCGGTGAGCATCACGTCGAAGCGCGCGTTGGGCGGCCAGAACGCCAGACCGCCCTCCTCGGCCTGCCAGAAGAGACCTTTCCGGGCCGGCGGCCCCTGCAGGGTGTCGGGCAGGATCACGACCGGCGCCTGCAGGCCCTTGGCGCCGTGCACGGTCATGACCCGTACCGCGTCGACGCCCTGCTCCAGATCGCGCTTGACCTCCTGCCGGCCGATCTCCAGCCAGTGCAGGAAGCCTTCGAGCGAGGGCGCCCGCTCGCGCTCATAGGCGAGAGCAAGGTTCAGGAATTCGTCGACAGCATCGGCGGCCTCGCTGCCGAGACGGGCGAGCAGGCGCGCGCGCCCGCGGTCGGGCCCGAGAATGCCACTGTAGAACTCGAAGGGCCGGACGAAGTCGGCCTGCGCCATCCAGGCCGCGAGGCGACCATGGGCCTCGGCGAAGGCCGGGTCGGCGGCAGCGCGCGCACGCAGGGCCTCCCACAGGCTGCCCGGCCGCCCATGAGCGAGCTCGAAAAGTCGCATCTCGTCCAGGTCGATCAGCGGTCCCTTCAACACGGTGGCAAGAGTGAGATCGTCCTCGGGCAGCAGCATGACCCGCCCGAGGGCGATCAGGTCCATGACCGCAAGCTGTTCGACCAGCGCCATCCGGTCGACGCCGGCGACCGGAACCGCCTGCTGCTTCAACGCCCGGACCAGTTCCTCGACGAAGCGGTTGCGCCGGCGCACCAGCACCAGGACGTCGCCCGGTCGCAGCCGCCGGCCGCGCGAGGGCAGCCAGGCCTCCGGCTCGGCGCTGTCGGCCGCGGTCCAGCGCGCGATCCTGGCGGCGATCAGGCGCGCCAGCCTGACATCCGCCGGCGCCGCGGCGACAGACGCCTCGGGCGCACCGCGCCAGGGATCGGCTTCCGGCGCCTCGGGCGGGTCGGCCGGCGGCCACAACTCGACCAGGCCGGCCTGCCCGATGCGCGCGACCTGGTGTCGGATCGGTCCGTCCTCCGGCCCGCGCACCCCGGCCTGGGCCTCGACCCGGGCGAAGACTTCGTCGACGGCGCGCAGCACGGCCGCGGTGGAGCGAAAAGAGACGTCGAGCGGAACCCGGCGCCAGGTCAGCCGCGCGGCATCGACGGCGGCCTCGAAGTGCCGCCCGGCGGCGATGAACTGGCGCGGGTCGGCACGCTGAAAACTGTATATCGACTGCTTCGCGTCGCCGACCGCGAAGACCGTGCGGAGCGTGTCGCGCGCGCCCTCGCCGGCGAAGAACTCGGCGGTCAGCGCCTTGATCACCGCCCACTGATCCGGGTTCGTGTCCTGCGCCTCGTCGACCAGCAGATGATCGAGGCCCCCGTCCAGCTTGTAGAGCACCCAGGCGGCGCGGCCCTCGCCGGTCAGGAGGTCGCGCGTCTTCAGGATCAGGTCGTCGTAGTCGAGCAGGGCGTGGGCCGCCTTGGCCGTCTCGTAGCTGTCCAGAATGGCGGCCCCGATGCGCAGCAGAGCGGCACTGGCGCGCGCCACGACAATGGCGCAGCAGCGCCAGTGCAGATCGCGCAGACGCTCGGCCTCGCGCTCCATTATTTCGGCCGCCGCCGGCTCGGCCGCGCGTGCGGCCTTTGTCAGCAGGTTCTTGCGCGGTTCGCCCTGGTTGGTCAGGAACAGGCTCCGATAGTCGTCCAGCATCGCGCGGCGATCTTCCGGCGCGAAGTCCAGCCAGCGCTGGAGAACCGGCAGTTTCTCGGCCCGCTCGTTTTCGCTTCCCGCGGCCAGCGCGCGGGCCACGATGGCGAGCCCCGTGCGGTCGAATGCCTCGTCGCGACAGGCCGCCAGGGCGAGCTCCGATTCATCGGCGTCCGCAGGAATCTGGAACGTCCGTTGGATGACCGCCTCGAGCCGCTCGATCGAGCCGTGGCGATCGAGCAGATCGCGCAGGCGGACGTGCTGGCCGATCAGCTGTTCGATCAGTTCGCCGAAACTCTGCTCCCCGGCCAGCGCGGCAACCGTCTCGACCGCCTCGGCGAGCGGACCCGGCCGCAAGGCCGCCGCGGCGAGAACCGTTTCGCGCGCCTCGGCCAGCATCTCGCGGGCCGCGCCCTCCTCGAGCAGCCTGAAGCCGGGCGCGATGCCGGCCTCGAGCGGAAAGCGCCCGAGGAGCGACTGGCAAAAGGCGTGAATGGTCTGGATCTTCATGCCGCCGGGCGCGTCCAGCACGGCCGCGAAAAGGCTGCGCGCCCGGCCGCGCAGGCCGTCGGGATCCAGGTCATGGAAGCGGCCGCCGAGCAGTCGGCGCAGTTCCTCCGTCAGCGCGCTGTCGGGCAGGGTCGTCCAGACCGCAAGCCGGTCGGCAAGGCGATTGGCCATCTCGCCCGCCGCCGCCTTGGTAAAGGTCAGGCACAGAAGACGGGCCGGCGGCGTGCCCTCCAGCATGAGGGTCAGCATGCGGTCGGTCAGCACCTTGGTCTTGCCGCTCCCGGCCGACGCCTCCACCCAGACCGAGGCGCGCGGATCGGCCGCCCGGCGTTGCGCTTCCGAGGCCTGCGCGCGCGCCCGTTCAGCCGCGTCCGTGCTCATCCGGAGAGGCCTCCGTCGTCGGGTGCCGTCGTACTCCACTCCTTGACCCGAGCCAGGTGGTCATAGTCACCGTACGCTGGCGCACGGTCCGGATAGGGTCGTGAGGGATAGGGCGTACCCGGATCGTCGAAACGCGCGATCAGCGCCTCGAGCCCCGCGCGCGCCTCAGCGGCCAGCGCAGCGGGATCCGCTTGAGTCCGGATCTCGCCAGGCGGGTCGCCGCCGGTCAGACGCCAGTAGGCGAGTTCGCGAACCGGCGCGGCGGGGACACCCGGAAAGGCGCCCGCCAGGGCCATCGCCGCCTCGAGCGGAAGCTGCGGCGCGAAGCCGGCCTCGACCTCGGCCGCGCTCGGCACGCCGCCCGTCTTGTAATCGACGATGGCGAGGCCGCCATCGGCCAGCACATCGATGCGATCGGCCGTGCCGGTCAGAAGGAACGGGCCAGCCGGGCCCGGCAGGGTCAACTCGCCACGCAGCTCGCAATGGCTGGCGCGCAGGTTGCGGCGGCGCGTTATCTCGTTGGCGACGAACCACTCCGCGATCCGGCGAAACCGCGGCCACCAGAAGCCGTGCAGACCGGGCAGATGGGCCACCTCCTGAAAGACCTCGGCACCGATGTCGAGCAGCAGGCGCGCCGGATCGCGCGGCCAGCGCTCACGGCAGCGTTCGACAAAGCGCGCGAGCGCCGCGTGGATCAGGATGCCGCGATCGGCGGCGCCGGGCTGCGCATCGATCGGGTCGAGCGGACGCAGCTTCAGGATCTCCCGGGCGTAGAGACTGTAAGGATCGCGCACCCAGGTCTCGACGCCAGTGACCGAGAGTCGGCGCGGCCGCGCGGAAAGCGGCGGTCGCGGCGCGGGCGGTCCTGACCGGCGCGGCGCGTCCCAAGCGCCGTCCTGGCGATCGAGGGCCTCGGCCCAGTGGCGCCAGGACACAGCCGCCGCGAGCGGTACCGACTGGCGGTCGAGACCGCGCAACACGGCCTCCAGGCGCAGCAGCCAGCGCGACGGCACGGTGGGTGCGCCCTCGACCCGGCTGGCACGCGTCAGGTAGACATCGGGCGCACTGGCGAGCTGGACGAAGTCGTGCGCGGCCAGCCCGATGCGCCGCTCGGGCAGGGGCAAGCCGATGTCGCGCCGCATCGGCCGGCTGAGCCAGGGGCCGGAGTCGACCGGCGCGGGCCAGGTCCCCTCGTTCAGGCCGCCGAGCACGACGACATCCCACTGCTGCAGGCGCGCCTCGAGCGGGCCCAGAATGGCCAGACGCGGATGCCGGCCGTAGCGCGGTCGCACGGGGCGTTCGTCGAGCAGCGCCTCGAGAAAGGCCGGGTAACGCAATCCACCGGCGTGCAGCGGCGCCCGGGCCGCGGCGGCATCGCTGGAGCCGGCCTCGAGCAGCTCGTCGATCAGCGCGGCCGCCGCCTCGCCCGCCTCGCCGCGCCAAAGCCGCGCGGCACCGTCTTCCTCGTCGGTCGCGGCCAGCGCCTCGAGCGCGTTGGCCTGGGCGCGGACGAGCTCGGTTAGGCTGCAGTGCGGCTCCGACAGCAGCCCGGCGAAAGGCTCGAGGCGTTCGCGCAGGCGGCGCAGGAAGCTCTGCAGCTCGCGGTCGCCGCCGCAGCGGCGCAGGCCCGCCGCCAGGCCGTCGAAGCCCGGCGCCGGGCGCGGGCCACGCAACAAGGCAAGCTCCAGTCGGCGTGCGAGGGCCCTGAAGCGCCCCGGGGACAGGCCGCCGGCGACCAGGGGATGTTTGAGCAGCGCAAGCAGGGGCAGCGGCGCGAGGTCCTCCGCGGCCGCCTCGGCACTCAAGCGCAAAAGACCGCCGACCGCGGTCGCGCCCAGGGGCAGGCCGGCCGAATCGTCGACCGCAACCCCCCAGCGCGCGAGCTCGGCCGCGACCCGGCGCGCCAGCCCGCGATCCGGCGTGACCAGCGCGGCGGTCGCGCCCGGGCGCTCCAGGGTACGGCGCAGAACAAGGGCGACGACGAGCGCCTCCTCGCGCGGTCCGGGGCAGTCGACGCGGGTCAGGCCGGCAAGCGCCGCCTCGGCGCCGGCGTGGTACGGATCGTCGGCGAGGTCGCGCCAGTCGGCGCTGCTCGCCGCCGGGCGCAACGCGACCTCGAGCAGCCGGGTGCGGGTGGGCGGGCCGCCGCGGTCGTCACGAGGCTCGCCCCCCGGCCAGGGCTTGACCGCCTCCCGGCCCACGCCGAGCGCCTCGAGCAGTCGGGCGAGACCATGCTGGGGATGGCAGGGATCCTGAAGAATCTCGCGCCAGGCGTGCGCGGGGGCCTCCTGATCGAGTCCCGGCAGGACGACCTCGCCGCGCGGCAAGCGGGCGACCACGCCGAGCAGCCGTGCGGTGGCCGGAATCGATCCCGTCGAGCCGGCGGCGATCACCGGATGCTCCGGCGGCGCGGCCGCCCAGGCGTCGGCCTGCAGCTCGAGCAGGCGGCGGCGGCGCTCGGCCGGACCGATCGCGCCCTCGCTCGTCTGCAACTTCGGCCAGTGCTCGGTCACGATGCGCAGGAAGTCGATGGTAAGGGCCCAGTGCGCCGCGTAGCGCTCCGGAACCAGCCCCGCGAGGCCGTCGAGATCCAGTCCCTCGGTTTCGATCTGGTCGAGCAGACGGCCGAGCTCGCCGGCAAGACGCAGCGCCCGGTCGGCCGCCGTGCCGGCGCCGCTGCCCCCGTCCTCGCGCAACTCGGCCCAGCGTGCGACGAGGCGAGCCAGCAGCAGTTGGCGGCGCAGGGCCGGCATGGCGGGCGGCAGGTCGGCGCCAACGCCATCGGCCGATGCCTCCGGGGCCGGCTCGAACAGCAACTCCTCCGCATCGAGATCGCCGAGCGGCAACATGCGCGGCAGCAGCAGAGGCCGTCCGCCGGAGGCGCGCAGGAAGGCGTCGCGCAAGCTGCGGCAGGCGCGCCGACTTGGCAGCAGGACGACGGCCTCCGAGAGCGTCAGCGGACTGTCGCCCCAGCGCGCGAGCAGCCCGACGGCCAGGGCGTCGAGGAAGCTGCGGTGCGGGGGGATGGTAAACAGCGCCGGCCCGGAGGCGGCGCGCGGGCGGGGCGCCATCAGCCGGCCTGCGTCCGGAAGATGCGGGGATGGAGCAGCTCGTTGACCTCGGCCAGCGCCTGGGGCGTGCCGACATGGAACCACTCGCCGTCGTGGCGCAGGCCCCACAGGCGCCCGTTGGCCTCCGCCGCATCGTAGAGGCGGTTGAGCGAAAAGGCGCCGGCCGGCGCGCCCTCGAAGAGACGC
>CAZDBC010000163.1:0-7175 GCA_964503295.1 uncultured Kiloniellaceae bacterium
GCGATGACCTCGGCATCCAGATACGGGACCGAAGAATCCGGGGGCCGCTTCGTCCCCGTGGTAGATGTCGAAATAGCCGATACCGAGCGAGATGAACGCCGGGTCATCCTGGGCGTCGGCCGGCCGCGCCGCCAGCGCGGCCACGACCACGGCCAGAAGCGTGGCCAGTCTCCCGAGACGGTTCAAGAACATCCCTTCCCCCCTGTCCCCCGCGGCCTCTGCGGGCTTTCGAAAATCCGGCGCATGATACGCCAACGGCCTGACACCGCAACGACGCGCCGGCCAGCGACGCTACGATGCGATGGAGGGCCACTGCTTGAAGCGTTCCGTCGCCTCGACCAGGGCCCGGCGGGTCCCGGTTTCCATCGCCGAATGGCCGGCATCGGGCACGATGACGACGTCGGCCTCCGGCCAGGCCAGATTCAGCCTGTCGGCGGCCTCGGGCGGGCAGATCATGTCGTAGCGGCCCTGCACGATGACGCCGGGAATGTGCCGGATGCGCTCCACGCCGGCAAGGAGTTGGCCGGACGAGAGAAACATGTCGTGCGCGAAGTAGTGCGCCTCCAGACGCGCCAGACCCAGGGCGAGGCGTTCCTGGCCGAAGGCGGCGACCGTCGCGGCGCTCGGCAGCAGGGTGGCGCAGGCGCCCTCGTAGGTGCTCCAGGCCCGCGCCGCCGGCAGATGAACGCCCGGATCAGGGTCGAAAAGACGCCGGCGGTAGCCGGCGAGCAGGTCGCCGCGCTCCCCGGCCGGCAGGAACTCGGCGAAGCTGCGCCAATGCTCGGGAAAGAAGCGCCGCATGCCATAGAGGAACCAGTCGATCTCCTCGCGGGTGCCGAGAAAGATCCCGCGCAGGACCAGCGCGGTCACGCGCTCCGGATGGGCCTCGGCATAGGCAAGCGCCAGAGTGCTGCCCCAGGAACCGCCGAAGACGAGCCAGCGTTCGACGCCCAGCGCCAGGCGAAGGCGCTCGATGTCGGAGACCAGATGATCCGTGGTGTTGGCATGGCTCTCGCCGAGAGGCCGCGAGCGACCGGCACCGCGCTGGTCGAACACGACGATGCGGTAGTGCTCGGGATCGAAGAAGCGGCGGTGATCCGGCGAGGCGCCGGCACCCGGACCGCCGTGCAGAAAGACGGCGGCCGGCCCCTCGGCGCGACCGCACTCCTCCCAATAGATCTCGTGGCCGTCGCCGACCGACAGGTGACCGCTGCGCGCGGGCTCGAGCGGCGGAAAGAGGTCGCTGCGCAGCGCGGTCGTCAGGGACATGGTCGTTTCGCTGTCTGGTGGCTCCGGGGCGCCCTGGCGGGCATCTTCGGCGCCGCGCGGCCATCCCAGGACCGCGCGGTCTTATCGCATTTGCCGCGGCAAGGCCAGCCGGCAGGCGGGGCTGGCGAAGGGCCCGCGCGATTTCGCGCGCCGGTCGGGCCGGCCAGCCTGCGCGCCATGACCGGCTGCCGGAACGCTCCACCGCACAGATCCGCGCGGCTCGTGCCGATCGCCGCGCTCGTCCTGCTGGTTGCAACCCTTGCGCCGTCCGGTCGGGCGGCGGGGCCCGCCGACCTGCCCCGGGAGGGCGGCGGCGAGGTCGTCGGCATCGTCGACGGCGACACCCTGGTCCTGGAGAGCGGACGCGAGGTCCGGCTGGTCGGGCTGCAGGCGCCCAAGCTGCCGCTCGGCCGGCCCGACTTCGAGCCCTGGCCGCTGGCCGAGGAGGCCAGGAAGGCGCTCGCCGATTTGGCGCTCGGAAAGCGCATCGCGCTGGCCTTCGGCGGCCGGCGCGAGGACCGGCACGGCCGCCTGCTGGCCCACGCGATTCTCGAGCCCGACGGCACCTGGGTTCAGGGTGCGCTGCTCGACCGGGGCATGGCGCGGGTCTACTCCTTCGCCGACAACCGGGCGCTGGTGCCCGAGATGCTGGCGCGCGAGTCGGCGGCGCGCCGGGCGCGGCGCGGCATCTGGGAGCACCCCTTCTACCGCATCCTGTCGGCCGGCGAGGCCGGCGACCACCTCGACCGCTTCGCCCTGGTCGAAGGCCGCGTGCGCGCGGTCGGCGAAGCGCGCGGCCTGACGTTCCTCAACTTCGGCGACGACTGGCGCAGCGACTTCACCCTGGTGCTGCCGCGCGCCGCACGGCGCCTGTTCGCGGCCGAAGGGCGCGACCCGGATGACCTCGCCGGCCGTCTGCTGCGGGCACGCGGCTGGCTAAAGGAACGTAATGGTCCCATGATCACCGTCACCCATCCGGAACAGATAGAGGTGCTCGACTGATGACCGTCTCTCCCCGATGGCGTCCCTGGCGCGGCCTCGCCGCCCTGGCGCTGGCCGCGCTCCTGCCCCTCGTCGCCGCCTGCGAGACCGCGCCGGCGACCGGCCGATCGATCTTCACCGGCGGCCTGACGCCGGAGCGGGAGGAGGCCCTCGGCCTCGAGCAGCACGAGGAGGTCCTGAAGGAGTTCGGCGGCGCCTACGACGACCCCGAGCTGGCCGCCTACGTCCAGAGCATCGGCGACTTCCTGGTCAAGACCTCGGAGACGCCCAACGAGAGCTTCACCTTCACCGTGCTCGACACGCCGATGGTCAACGCCTTCGCCCTGCCCGGGGGCTACGTCTACGTGACGCGCGGCCTGATGGCCCTGGCCCGCGACGAGGCCGAGCTGGCCGGCGTGATCGGCCACGAGATCGGCCACGTGACCGCGCGCCATGCCGCCGAGCGCTACGGCCAGGCGGTGGCCGCGACGGCGGCCAATCTCGGCGTCGGCCTGCTGCTCGGCGGTCAGGCGGCACAGGCGACCGGCCTGATCAGCCAGCTCACCCTCAAGTCCTATTCGCGCGACCAGGAGTTCGAGGCCGACACGCTCGGCGTGCGCTACATGTCGCGGGCAGGCTATCGGCCGGACGCCATGGGCAGCTTCCTCGAGCAGCTGCTCGACCACAGCCGGCTGGAGGCCGACGTTCGCGACGCGCGCGACCCCGACTCCTTCGACTTCATGCAGACCCACCCGCGCACCAGCGACCGCATCGAACGCGCGATCCAGGCCGCCGGAGTCAAAAGGGTCGACGACCCGATCCGGGCGCAGGACATCTACTACGACAAGATCGACGGCATGATCTACGGCGACAATCCGGAGCAGGGCGTGATTCGCGGACGCGATTTCATCCACCCGGACCTGCGCTTTCGCTTTCGCGTGCCGGAGGACTTCCGCCTGATCAACGGACAGCGCCAGGTGCAGGCGATCGGCCCGAACAACAGCCTGATCGTCTTCGACGGCACCGGCCAGGCGCGCAGCCAGTCCATGACCGGCTACATCCGCGACGAATGGGCGGCCAAGCTGAGCCTCAGCGGCCTGGAGGCGATCGAGATCAACGGGCTGCCGGCAGCGACCGCGGCGACCCGCCTCAACTCGAGCTCGGGGCCGGTCGACCTGCGCCTGGTCGCCATCCGCTTCGACCCGCGCACCGTCTACCGCTTCATCTTCGCCAGTCCGCCGGCGGTCACCGCGGGCCTGTCCGACGATTTCCAGCGCACGACCTATTCGTTCCGGCGCATATCCGCCGACGAGGCGGCGCAGGTGACGCCCTACCGTCTGCGCATCCACCGCGTGCGGGCAGGCGAGAGCCTGCAGGACCTGGCCGATCGCATGGCGCTGGAGGATCACGCCCTGGACCGCTTCCTGGTGCTCAACGGCCTGACCCGAGGCAGCGTCCTGCAGCCCGGCCAGAAGGTGAAGCTTGTCGGCCGGTGATGCCGGACAGCCGCCGGCCGAGGCCGATCCTGCCGGACGGCGATGGCGGCCGACCATCGCGGCCACCCTGACCTTCGGCTTCGGCCTGCTGATCGTCGTCGCGGTGACCGCCGTACTCCTGGTCTCGCTCGGCACCGCCCAGCGCAACACCGAGGACCTCAACCGCCAGCTCGTCCTGCTGCTCTTCGCCTCGATGACCGGCGAGCTGGAGCGCCATCTGGGTGGCGTCGAGACGGCGCTGGAGCGACTCGACCAGGCCGTCGCGGCCGGCGAGCTCGACCTGCGCGACCGGCCCGCCGTGCTCGAGCGGCTGCGCTGGTCGATGATCGACCGGCCGCAGATCAGCGCCCTGGCGCTGGTCACCGACGGGCTGGCCGGCGTCTCGGTCGAGCGGCGACCGGACGGCGGCCTCGTCGGCAAGCTGCGCGACGATCGCGCCAACGCGGACCTGCGCGCGGCCATGAACCGCCTGCGCGCCCGGCCGCAGCCGGTGTGGGACGGCGTGCGCTGGATCGAGGAGCTGGAGTCGCCCCACCTCGTGCTGGGCCATCCACTGCTGCGCGAGGGACGCTTCGTCGGCGGCCTGTTCGCCCTGATCTCGACGACCGAGCTGTCCTCCTTTCTCGGCGAGCTGCCGAACACGCTCGCGCTGCGCGGCGCCATCCTCTACGGGCGCGACCGGGTTCTGGCGCACCCGAACTTCACCGATGCGCTGCCCGACGTCGCGCCGGAGGAGCTGCTTCCGGCACTCGACCAGCTCGCCGACCCGCGGCTGGCCGAGATGTGGAACCCGCCGATCGACGGTCTGGAGGAGCTGCTGGCGGGCACCAGCCTGAAGGGTCACATCGTCGAGGGTCCGCAGGAGGAGCTTCTGTTCATCTACGACGAGAGCTGGCGGTACGGGGCGATCCCCTGGCTGATCACGGTCTATGCCGACCTGTCCGCGGTCAACGTGGAGGTCCAGCGCCTGGGGCGGGCGGGCACGATAGGGCTCGCCATTCTCGCGCTCACGGTCATCGTCGCCCTGCTGCTCGGCCGCAGCATCGCCCGTCCCATCCGGCGGCTGGCCGAGGCCGCGTCGCGCGTGCGCCGGCTCGAGCTCGCCGCCGCTCCCCGCCTGGAGCGCAACGCCTTCCGCGAGATCGACGACGCCGGCCTCGCCTACAATGCCATGGTGACCGGGCTGCGCTGGTTCGAGCTCTATCTGCCGCGCCGGCTGGTCAGGCGACTGATGGCCCAAGGCGACACCGCGGTGCATTCGGCCGCGCGCAGCGTCAGCGTGCTGTTCACCGACATCGCCGACTTCACGGCGCTCGGGGACCGCCTGTCGCCCGAGCAGCTGGCCGAGTTTCTCAACCACCACTTCGCCCTGCTCGGCGCCTGCATCGAGGCGCACGAGGGCACGATCGACAAGTACATCGGCGATTCGGTGATGGCCTTCTGGGGCGCACCCGACGATCAGCCGGTGCATCCCGAAATGGCCTGCCGCGCGGCGCTGGCCATCGCAGCAGCGATCGCCGACGACAACCGGCGACGCGCGGCGGCGGGCGAGCGGCCGTTGCGCCTGCGCATCGGCATCCACACCGGCACCGCGATCGCCGGCAACATCGGCGCTCCAGGCCGAATCAACTACACGCTGATCGGCGACACCGTGAACGTGGCACAGCGGCTGGAGGGGCTCGGCAAGATCGTTTTCGGCGCGCGGGACGGCGCCCTGGCCGCCGATTGCGTCATCCTGATATCGGAAGACACTCGCGCCTGCCTGCCGGACGGTTACCGGCTGCGTGCGGTCGGTCGCCACCGCCTGCGCGGGCGCGCCGGCGACACCGCCGTCTACGCGCTGCTCGCCGGCCCGCCGGGCGAGGTGCCCGACGCGACGCGGCCTCAGGTATCGAACAGCAGGTCGCCAGCCTGACCGACACGCCGTTCCATGGAGCTGCGCAGCTTCATGAGCGCGCGATGCTCGAGCTGGCGCACGCGCTCCTTGCTGACCCCCAGGTCGCGACCCAGCTCCTCCAGCGTGGCGCCCTCCTCGACCAGGCGGCGGGCGCGGATGATCTTCTGCTCGCGCGGCGTCAGCTCCTTGATGCTCTCGTGGATCCACTTCTTGCGCAGATCGCCGTCGAAGGTGCCGATCACCAGGTCCTCGGGGTTGGGCCGATCGTCGGTGAGAAGATCCTGCCACTCGCCCTCGCCCTCCTCGCCGATCACCGAGTTGAGCGACTGGTCGGACATGGACAGTCGGTTTTCCATGCTCTCGACCTCCGCGACCGCGACCGAGAGCTCGCGCGCGATGCGCTCGCGTCCGTTGTGACCCAGCGGCGCGCCCGAGTGGTCCTCGATGCGCGCGCGCAGGCGGCGCAGGTTGAAGAAAAGGGTCTTCTGCGCCGCCGTCGTTCCGGTGCGCACGATCGACCAGTTGCGCAGCACGAAGTCCTGAATCGACGAGCGGATCCACCAGGAGGCGTAGGTCGAGAAGCGGATGTCGCGGTCCGGCTCGAAGCGGTTGGCCGCCTGCATCAAACCGATCACGCCCTCCTGCACGAGGTCGCTGATCGGCAGCCCGTAGTTGCGGAACTTCGACGCGATCGAAACCGCCAGCCGCGTATAGGAGCGGATCAGTCCGTGCAGCGCCTCCTCGTCGCCCTCTTCCCGCCAAGCGCGCGCCAGGGCGAATTCCTGTTCCCGGCTGAGCAGCGGCTCGTTCATGCTGCCGCGCACGAAGCGGGCATGGGCCTTCTGCGACAGCGGGTCTTCATACTGTGCCATGGGATCCCCGTTTTGTTTGTCTGCACCCTTTAGCGTTGTCTGAAATGCTCTACGGGGCGGCGCACTGCTTGGATCACCGGGCCGGGCGCCGGGGATTGCGACCGGACGGCACAGGCTTTGGGCGCGAGAGGAAAAGACAGCCGCAAGTCGATGTCGTCGCGGCGGGCCGAAGTCGGTCTTCGGCAGGCGGGGCCGGTCAGGCCTCGAACTGGAGGAGGATCTCGCCGCGCGGATCGAAGCAGGCGGCGACCAGCGGGCCGCCGAAGCCGCAGCCGCCGTCGAGCGTGACGGCATAGCCGTCAAGCTGAAGGCCGGCGTGGCTGGGATCGAAGCCGCGCACCACGCGGCGGAAGTCGCCGTAGGGTTCCGCAATGCGGTTGAAGGCACCGGCGTTCCACCAGAAGCTGTCGCTCTGGGCCTCGAGCGGCCGGGTCGGGTCGAGCCCGCAATTGACCAGCAGCAGGCCGTGATCGTCGCTGTAGGCGGCGCGGCGCAGCGTGCCGAACAGCTGATAATGGCCCGGCCGGTCCTGCATCGCCTTGCGCAGGCGTCCGGTCCAGCGGGTCAGGGCGAGCGGCCCGGTGGCGGCCTCGCGCTGCGCCTCCCCCAATGTCCGCATATTCCGTGGAACCGAAAAGACCGTCTGTTGTGAGTTTCACA
>CAZDBC010000164.1:0-5780 GCA_964503295.1 uncultured Kiloniellaceae bacterium
CGAGATTATCTATCCATGAGATGATTATTTATTACAACTGCCAAAATATGAGCCTAAATATAAATATATTTGCTTCATTGCTTGACAAATATCAATTTTTTCGCGCCAATCGGACACGAGGAGAATCGGTATGCGATCGGGCGACATAGAGCTGGTGCGCGAACTGGACCTGTTCGCTGGCATGGCGGAGACGAACTTCGCCGAGCTCATGCAGGCGGCCTATCTCCAGCGCTTTCCCCGCCAGGTCCAGCTCATCACGGAAGGCGAGCCGGCGGATTTCCTGCACGTGGTCGTCGAGGGTTCGGTCGAGCTCTTCGCCCGCGCCAACGGCCGCGAGACGGTGATGGGAATCCTGCAGCCGGTTTCGACCTTCATCCTGGCCGCCGTGCTGCAGGACGCCCTCTACCTCATGTCGGCGCGCACCATCGAGAAGTCGCGCATCCTCATGATCCCCTCCGAGAACATCCGTGCCGTCCTGGAAAGCGACGCAGCCTTCGCGCAGGCCATCGTGCACGAACTCGCCGGGGCTTTCCGCGGGATGGTCAAGTCGCTCAAGAACCAGAAGTTGCGCGGCTCGGTCGAGCGGCTGGCCAACTATCTCCTGGCCCAGCACGACGCGCAGGGCAGCACGGGCGGCCTGCAGCTGCCCGTCGACAAGCGCACCCTGGCCGCTTTGCTCGGCATGACGCCGGAGAATCTGTCGCGCGCCTTCGCCGCCCTGAACGACCAGGGCGTCGTGGTCAAGGGACGCAGCGTGACCCTGCGCGACCTCCCTGCCCTCCGGGAGGTCGCGCGGCCGACTCCCCTGATCGACGACCCGGCGAGCTGAGCCCGCGGCGCTCAGGCGCCCGTCGGCCGGGAGCGCGCCAGCAGCGGCCCGTAGGCAAGCGCGAACAGCACGAAGGCGCCGCCCCACAGCAGCGCGCCGCCGAGCAGGAGCGGCCAAGGATCGAGCGGCAGTGCGTAGGCCACGACCCGGCCCAGCGCACCGAGCAGAACGCAGGCGTAGATGGCGACAGTGGCGCCGTCGGCCCGCAGCGGCCGGCCGCCGTGTCCCAGGCTGGCGCGGGTCATGACGGCCAGGGTCATGGTCCCGATCGCGCCCGCCGTCAACGCATGGAGCCCGCTCGAGCGATCGGGCCAGTCGCTTCCGAGCGCGGCAGCACCGGTCAGGATCAGGCCGAGCGGCAGCCACAGGTAGGCCAAGTGCAGGACCGCAACCAGCGGCTCGGCGAAGGTCGCCGTGCCGCGCCAGCGCGCCAGCCGCGCCGCCTGCAGCAGACCGGCCGTGAGCAGGGCTGCGGCGGCGGCCGCCGTCTCCGGCAATGCGACCCAGAGGGGCAGAGACAGTCCAAGCACCGCCAGGGCGACCCGGTCGAAGGGGGAGAAGGCGGCCGGCAGCCGGGTCGCACCCCGCTTGGCCAGCCAGTTGCGCGTGAAGCTCGGCACGATCCGCCCACCGATCAGCGCGATCAGCATGACCGCCACGGCGAGCCCGCCGCGCTCGCCGTAAGACGTGCCGAACAGAAAATGGCTTTCCAGGTGGAACACCAGGTTGGACAGCGCAAAGAGCGCGAGCAGCAGGCAGACCGGCAGGTTGCGCCAGTTGCGCCCGGACAGGATCTCGCGTCCGGCCACCGCGGTCAGGACGAACAGAAAGGCCGCTTCGACGACCAGCGCCGTCGCGCCGAAGTCCCGCGACACCAGGACGACCAGGCGCCCGGCCAGCCACAGGCCGAACAGAATCATCAGGCCGCGCCCGAACAGGGGCAGCCGGCCGGTCCAGTTGGGAATCGCCGTGAGCAGGAAGCCGGCCATGACCGCGCCCAGGTAGCCGAACAGCATCTCGTGGACGTGCCAGTCGCGCGGCGCGAGATGGCTCGGCAGCTCGAGCTGCCCCGTCAGCATGGCCATCCAGAGCGCGAGCGCCAGCGCGGCGTAGACCGCCGCTCCCAGAAAGAACGGGCGAAAGCCGAAACTGAACAGGGCCGGGCCCTGATAGCCGCGACGCTTCTCGGCGCTTTTCGTCATCGATCGTCCCCGGGTCCTCGACGTGGTCAGGCTGGCGCCGCGCACGTGGTCGAGGCAACTGACTCCTCGCGGGTGGTTCCAAGTGACGCAGTCAGGGCCGTTCGCGGCGCCGGCGAAGCGCCGGGACGATCAGCACCAGCGCGACCGCGCAGACGATCAGCAGCAGCGCGCCGATCTTGCGCAGCGTCAGGGCCTCGCCGACCAGCAGCGCCGAAGACAGCACGCCGACCACCGGGATCAGCAGCGTGCCGATCGCCGCGACCGGCGCCGCGAGTCGCGCGACGATGGTCACCCAGGCGGTGTGGCAGAAGACCATCGGCAGGGCAATGTGATAGGCGAGGGCAACCCAGACCTGCGGCGACGAGACCGTCAGCTCCCAGGGCCGGTCGAACAGGAGCGAGAGCAGGATCACCGGCGGCGCCGAAACCGCGATCAGCCAGGCCGCGGTGGCGAGCGGCGCCAACGACCAGGTCGCGCCCTTGAGCACGACAGTGCCGGCGGCCCAGGACAGCGCGGCACCGAGCACAAGGATCGCGCCGAGCGGCGAACGTCCGACCTCCAGCAGGTCCTGGCCGAGCAGCAGCGACAGGCCCGTCAGACCTGCGAGCAGGGCGAGCACGCGCTCGATGGTCAAACGCTCGCCAAGTATCACTGCCGACATAAGCGTCGCCCAGAGCGGCATGGTGAAGGCGATGATAGCCGCACGCGACGCCTCGGTGTGGAGCTGGCCATAGGCGGTCAGCGCGTTGAAGCCGAACACCGTCAGCAGGCCCGCCAGGGTCAGGCGCGGCAGCTCCGCCGCCCGCGGCAGCAGGGTCTCGCCGCGCAGCCGGGCGATCGCGAACAGCAGGAGCGCGCCGCTGGTGAAGCCGATGGTGCGCAGGGTCCAGGGCGGGATCTCGCCCAGGATGATGCGCACGGCCGGCCAGTTGATCCCCCAGAAGATGCCGATCGCGAGCAGCAGTGCGAGGCTTCCGGCGCCGACCGGCGCGGCGGGCCCGGCACCGCCGCCCGCAGTCCCGCCGGGCCGGCTCGTGTCCGACCCGCCGCGCGGTGCGCCGTTCAGGGTGATCGGATCATCGGCCATCCCGGCGCCCGACGAACCGTCTCGCCGACGCTGTGGCCGGTTCAGTCATCCTCGACCCGCTCGCCGCTTTCGGGGCCGTAGAAGACGACCCAGGTCGCGAAGTCGTCGGAAAAGTCCTCGAAGCGGTGCTCGGCGCCGGCCGGCGCGAAGAGCACGTCGCCCGGTCCGAATTCGCTGCGCTGCCCGCTGCACAGGAAGCTGCCGCGGCCGGCAAGCACCATGTAGATCTCGTCGCGGTCGTGGGGTTTCTGCGGATCGTTGCCGCGCGGCGCGTAGTAGCGCAGCTCGAGCTGTCCGCGCTCGAAGACCTTGGACGAGAGTCTGCCGGGCTCGTTCGGCAGTTGCGCGGCCACGGCGGCCGCGAAGGCGAAGCGGGACATGGTCTCCTCACGCCATCAGTTCGTAGAGGTTCCAACTGGTCTTCTTGGCCAGCCGGTCGTAGAGGGCGCGCGCCCGGTAGTTGTCGTCGGCGGTGATCCAGCGCACCACGCCCCAGCCGCGCCGGCGCGCGATCGCCGCGACCTCCAGGATGAGTCGCTCGCCGACGCGCCCGCCCCGGCCGGACGGCGCGACGAAGAGATCGTCCAGAAAGCCGATGTCGGCACCGCGCAGCGGACTCGGCATGCGCCGGTAGTGGGCCAGCCCGATCGCTTCGCCGCCGCGCAGCGCGAGCAATCCCTCCAGCTCGTGGGCCGGGTCCTGCAGCCAGCCCCAGACGGCGTCGGCGATGGCATCGGTCATCTCCCGCCGGTAGAACGCGGCGTAACCGTCGTACAGCGCGCGCCAGCCGGCCCTGTGGCCTGCCGCCGGTTGCACGATTTCAAGGTCGTCCGCCACCGGTTCCTCCCTCGTCCCTTCGGCTGCCGGCGCAAGGATGGCATCCGAGACGTCGGGCCGACCAGCACCACTTGGCGGGTCGGCCACGGGCCAGTCGCGCCGCGAAGGTCGGATCAGCCGGCATCCCGCGCGAAGCGGCGCACCAGATTGTCGAGCAGGCGCGACACCGGATTGTCGAAGCCGTTGACGGGAAGTGCGCCGCAAAAGGAGATCGACCCGACGGAGAAGACCTCGCCGCCGGCGGCAGTTTCGAAGTGGACGATCTCGGCGCGGATCAGATCCTTCGGCTGCTCGCCGCTGACCGTCAGGAGATGCGTCAGCAGTTCCTCTGGAACGGTGATGAAGTGTTCCGCGTGCCCTTCGGAACGGGCCAGGACCGCAGTCCCCTCCGGCGTGCCGAGCGCGGGATCGGCCCGGTCGAGCTCGAAGCCGGCCGCGCCGCCGCCGCTGAAGCCGAAGTCGCCCAGGATCTCCCCCTCGATCCCCTCGAACAGCCAAGCATAGCGCGGCTCGTAGGACGCCGGCAGGCGGCGGTAGTGGGAGCCTTCGAACTTGCCCTGGCCGGAAAAGCCGATTCCGACCAAGGCCTGCGGCGGCCGGCCGTTGCGCCGCCACAGGCCGCCGTAGGCGCCGTCGAGGCTGTGATAGTACTCGCCCGTCTCGGCCTCCCAGGCCCTGATGCCGCCCTCGCCCCGGCGCACCTCGAGTACGCCGGGCAGGTCGCTGCGGCGCGCGATGCGCCAGTAGAATCCGTTGCCGCCGAGATAGGCGAGGCGGCCGCCGCCGGCGACGTAGGCCTGCAGCGCATCAAGCATCTCGGGCGTGTGATATTCCGGGTGCGAGCCCGTGATCACGGCCCGGTAGGGTCGCAGTAGCTCGATCCCCTCCTCGTCCAGGTCCTCGTCGGTTACGATGTCGAAGGCGTGGCCCTTGGCCGCCATCCAGGCGAGGAGATGACTGTCGGCCGGATAGTGGCGCAGGCCCGAGCCGCGCGGATCGTTGAAGGTGAGAAAGCCCGGACGCATGGTCAGGACCGGCCGCAGGCGCGAGGAATAGCAGATGCCGCTGCCGTCGCTGTGCCGGTTGTAGGTCGAGCCGCCATAGAGCGGATAGTGGTCGGGATTCCAGGGATAGGCCCCCCAGTCGGCGACACGGCGGTGATAGGCCTCGTCGGCGTTGCCGCGCGCATGGTTGGCGTAGGCCTGGTGGGTCAGGGTTGAGGCCAGCACGGCGATCGGGGCGTAGGGGCCGCCGCGCGGGGCGAGCACGTAGAACGGCAGCCAGTCGCGCGCGGCGCCGCATCGCAGCTCGAAGGCGTAGGCGCCGCTCGGCAGATCCGCCGGCAACTCGAAGCGGAAGTCCTCCTGCCAGCCGCAGTCGTAGAGGTCGTCCTCGTGGAAATGGATCGCGGCGTAGTCGCGCGGCGCGTGGCGCCAGCACATCTCGCGCCCCGACCAGCGCGCACCGCGCACGCCGCGCGTCGGCAGGTTGACCAGGGCACCGTGACACTTGGCCGGCCCGACGTCCTCGACGCTCTGGCTGTCGATCCCGCGCGCGAAATCCCAGCCGGCGATCAGGGTGTCCGGCGGATCGGCGAGGTCGAGCGCCTGCAGGCCCTCCTCGGTCAGCGCCGCCGACAGGATGGCAGGGTCCTCGATGCGCCCGTTGAAGTGGCGCGACGGCGGCTCGCCGCCCAGCGCGCCGATCAGGATCGGCGCCGTTCGCGGCAGCGGCAGCGGCCCTTCCGGCTCCCCGACCGCGGTGACGGTCTCGACCGACTCGTAAGGTTCGGGTCGCGGCGCAAGGCCCAGCGTGACCCGGCCAT
>CAZDBC010000164.1:5790-7154 GCA_964503295.1 uncultured Kiloniellaceae bacterium
CCATGGTCCGGCTGCCACACGGCCCAGAGGCGCAGCCAACGGCGGTTCTTGACGGGCGCCGCGACGCGCAGCGTGAAACCGCCGCCGTTGGCGGCCGAAACCTCGAACACTGCGCCGCCGGCATCGAGGGAGAGGTTCAGGCCGCGCCCCGCGCCGTCGACCTGCGACAGAACCGTCTGCGGCGCCGCGCGCAGCAGCGTCGGACAGACCAGCGCGGTCCAGGTCACCGGCGCGCCGTCGGGCAGCCCCGGCGGCTCCTCGATCCTGGCGTAGGAGCCGAGCCGGACCGGCTGGCGGCGGCCGGGAAAACGCCCCGAGAAGACCGACGAGAGGTCGTCGAACTGCAGGCCCGGACCGGCCGGATTCGGGTCGGCGCAGATCACCCGCACCAGCCGGGCGTCGTAGCCGGCGCCGTCGCGCACGCTGACCCGCGCCGACAGCCCGTCACCGGGCCGCACCGACAAACGGTCGAGATAGCCCGTGATCGGGACTTCGCGCAGAGGCTGCGCCTGCGGTGCCGGTTCGGTCATACGGTTTTCCCCCTTCTGATTCAGAAGGCGACGCGATCGCCACCCTTCAGGCCGAGCATCGCCCGCGCCTCCGCCGGTGTCGCCACGTCCAGGGACAGGCCGCTCAACACCTCGCGCACCTTGTTTACCTGTTCCGCGTTGCTGCGCGCCAGCCTGCCCCTCGAGATGTAGAGATTGTCTTCCAGACCGACCCGCACGTTACCCCCCATCGCGGCGCCGATGCTCGCCAGGCTCACCTGATGCCGGCCGACGCCCAGCACCGAGAACTGATAGGCGTCTCCGAACAGCCGATCGGCCGTGCGCTTCAGGTGCATCAACTGGTCCGGATCGGCGCCGATGCCGCCGAGCACGCCGAGCACGAACTGGATGAACAGCGGCGGCCGGACCAGCCCGCGCTCTAAGAAATGCGCCAGGGTGTAGAGATGGCCGACGTCGTAGCATTCGAACTCGAAGCGCGTGTCGTAGCGTCGGCCGACCTCGTCTAGGATGGTCTCGATGTCCTTGAAGGTGTTCTTGAAGATGAAATCCCGGCTGCTCTCCAGAAAGGCCGGCTCCCAGTTGTGCTTCCAGTTTCCGAAGCGCGCGAGTGCCGGGTAGAGACCGAAGTTCATGCTGCCCATGTTCAGCGAACACATCTCCGGCTCGGCGCGTCTGGCGGCCTGGATGCGGTCGTCGACGGTCATCGGCATGCCGCCGCCGGTCGAGATGTTCACCACGGCGTCGGTCGCCTGCTTGATGCGCGGCAGGAAGCGGCCGTAGACCGCCGGGTCCTGCGTCGGCTTGCCGGTCTCGGGATCGCGGGCATGCAGATGCAGCACGGTGGCGCCCGCCTCG
>CAZDBC010000165.1:0-7086 GCA_964503295.1 uncultured Kiloniellaceae bacterium
GGCCTGGGCCTCGGCGAGTTCGGTTCTCTGGGGCCGGCCGCCGCTGACCAGGATCGGGGCGCCGATCTGGCGTGCAAGCTGGGCGCCGTAGGTCAGCCGCCACAGGGTCGATCCCGAAACCACGCTCGGCGCCGCGAACTCGGGGGCGGGGTGGTAAAGACCGCCGCCGAGGACGACGACCGCCGCGCACAGGCCCGGCGGCGCGGGGTCGGGCAATGGCGCATGCACGATCAGGCCGCGCGCCAGCCAGGCTGCGACGGCCGGTGTCGCGCAGGCGTAAAAGGCGACGAACGCCAGCAGGACCAGCAAACGGCCGAGACGCGGCCGCAGCCACAAGAGCAGTGTCGCCAGTCCCAGCAGGACCAGTAACGGTCCGGGCGGCGAGACGAGCTGTTTCGCAATGACGTAGAGGTCGCTCATGGCATGGCTCTCGTGCGTCCTTCGCTTGCGATGAGATGAGGGCGCAGTGCCGCGTAGATGTTCTCCAGGCAGTCCCTCCCGCGCCGCGCGCAGCTTCGCGCCGCTTCGGTCATGGCGTGGCGTTCCTCGGGCGTTTCGAGCAGACGTGCGACGGCCGCCGCCAGCGCCTCGGCGTCGCCGACCCGATTGAGTGCACCCGCCGTTTCGAGGTTGGCCGCCGCATCGGCGAAGTTGCTTGTATCGGGACCGGTCAGGATGGCGCAGCCCAACTGCGCCGGCTCGAGCAGGTTCTGGCCGCCCCTGGGCACGAGCGAGCCGCCGATGAAGACGATGTCCGCCAGGCGGTACCACAGGCCGAGCTCGCCGATGGTATCGGCGAGGTAGAGCTGAGTCGTCGGCCCGGGCGCCTGGCCGGCACTGCGGCGCGCCACCTTGAGGCCCTGCGCCGTCAGGCGTTCCGCCAGCTCTGCACCTCTTTCCGGATGGCGCGGCGCGATTATCGTGAGCAGATCGGGCCGATCCCTGGAGAGGGAGCGATGAGCGGCGACGACAACGTCCTCCTCACCGGGATGGGTCGAGGCGGCGAGCCAGCATGGCCTGCCGCCTATTGCGTCACGGAGACGTTTCAGCGCCGCCGGTTCGGCCGGCAGGGGGGGTGCGGCCGCCTTGAGGTTGCCGGCTACGAGAGGCGCCGGCGCGCCCAGTGCCGCGAAACGGGCCGCGTCCGCATCCGACTGGGCCAACACCAGCGAAAAGCGGGCGAGCAGCGCCTGCGCCAGAGCGGGGAAGCGGCGCCAGGAACGGAACGACCGCTGCGACATGCGGGCGTTGACCAGAACCAAGTCTAGCCCCCGCCGGCCCGCGGCCTCGAGCAGGTTCGGCCAGAGTTCGGATTCCAGGATCAGGGCGCATTCCGGCCGCCAATGATCGAGGAAGCGGTCAACGGCCGCCGGCAGGTCGACCGGTGCGTACTGATGGATTACGCCGTCCGGCAGACGCCCCGCCATCAGACGCGCCGAGGTGACCGTGCCCGTCGTCATCAGCAGGCGCAGGTCCGGATGGGCCTCTCGGATGCGGGCAATCAGCGGCAGGGCCGAGACGGCCTCGCCGACGCTCGCGCCGTGCAGCCAGATCAGTGGACCGGCTGGCCGTGTCCAATTCGTACGTCCCAGGCGCTCGTCTAGCCGCGCCGGATCCTCGTGGCCGCGCTTGAGGCGCCGCGCGAGAAGCTGCCGCACCAGCGGCGCGACCAGATGTCCCGTCGTGCGGTACAGTGTCAGGGCCAGTCGTGCCGCTGCGCGCGCGGCCGCCCCGCTCTCGAGTCGGGGCGGCAGGTCGGCGCCTCGGTCCCGGTCGGTCACAGCCCGAGCATCTCGATCTGGCGGTCCAAAACCTTGGCCTCGTCGTAGAACGCCAAGCCGCGCCTGCGTGCGGCCGCGCCGTAGGCCTGCCGCAATGGCGGATCGGCCGCCAGGCGGTTGAGCGCCGCGGCGAGGGCCGCGGGGTCGCCGACGGGGACGATTTCGCCGGTCTCGCCGGGCACCACCTGTTCGCGGCTGCCACGGATGTCGGTGGCCACCACCGGCAGGCCGCTCAGCATCGCCTCGATGATCGACATGGGAAGGCCCTCGCGGTGCGAGGGCAGGACGAAGATGTCGGCCGCGCGCAGCAACTCCGGCACATCTTCGCGATAGCCCAGAAGTCTGATCCGGGTCGAGAGCAGCGGATCCTCCTGCGCCGCGGCCAGTGCAGCCGCGACGTCGCCGGCGTGATCGCTCACCAGGCGTTCTCCGACGATCCACAGCACGGCGTCGACCGAGCGCATGGCCTCGATAAGCTCCAGATAGCCTTTCTCCGCTACCAGGCGTCCGACCGCCACGATCAGAGGCTTGTCCGGTGCCGGGTCCAGAGCGGCAAAGCCAGCACGCGCGCCACGGCGCGCCGCCGCTGCCTCCTCGGGCCGGTCGCCGGGCGGGCGGAAGCGCTCGGGGTCGGCCCCGTTTCCGACCGCCGCGATGGTCCCGCGACAGAGGTGCAGCCGGCGCGCGGTTTCGGCATCCTCTGCGGAAACAGTCAGCAGTGTGTGGGTCAGCCGCCCGGCGAGCCACTCGACGCCGGTGAAGACTGCACGCTTGAGAGGCGGCATGCGATCGTGGAAGTAGAAGCCGTGCGCGGTGTAGACACGCCGCGGCACGCCCGTGCGCCAGGCGGCAAGGCGCGCAACCACGGAGGCCACCGGCGTGTGGGCGTGAAGCATGTCGAAGCCTTCGCGGCGCAAAATGGGGACCAGTGCGCGATAGGCGCGCAACTGGGCCCCGGGACTGACGCTGCGCGCGAAGGGCACGGTCTCGACCCGGAATCCGCGCGCGCGCACACGCTCCAGCAGCGGGCCGTCGCTGCACATCCCGACGACCTGGTGGCCGCGCGCCCGCAGCCGCTCCATCAGCGGCAGCAGAAAATGATAGAGGGTGAAATCGACGGCGCAGAGCTGACAGATCTTCAAGGCTGGCGATCGGGCAGGTCCCTGGTCGCCCGGCGGCCGCGCGCGATCGCCTTGCGGTCGCGTCGGCGGTTCGGGCTGGCTGACGGGCCCGGTTTCGATCACGAGAGTCCTCGCTTCAACATGGACCGGTATTCCGGCCGTTCTCGGTCGGCCATGTGCGCCCCATGGCGCTTGCCTTTTAGCACCGACTTGCCAAACTGATGAAATCTTCGAGCCCAGCGCGCAGTCCCCGGGGCCGGAGAAGGCCGCGACGACAACTGCCAGATGACACCGTATCCCCCCGTTTCGCCGCGCCGAGAGCTTCACGTCAAGCCTGCCCCGGAGGCCGCCGGCGGCGGCCCCTCATCGCGTTGGATCGGCTGGGCACTGGTTCTTCTGGCCGTTGCCGTTCCCTTCATCCTGCAGGCGCTCTCGACGGCGCCGCGGGCGCCGAACGACGTCGAACTCGGTTATCTCGGAACAGCGTACGGCATCCACGAGACGTCGGTGGTGGGCGAGGGGCGGGACGTGGCCAGGCGCATCGCGCAGGGCGGTGTTCCGCGCCCGAGCATGGCGGTCGACCCGCTTTATCCCGGCTTCCTCGCAGGCGTCATGGCGCTGGATGCCGATCTTCGCGGCACGGTTGCGTGCCTGTTGAAGGCGCGTGAAGCGGCACCCGCCACGCCCTGTTTCCTCGATTACGGCAGTCTGCCCTGGCTCCAGTCGGGCCTGGCGGCGCTGACGGTTGCTCTGGTCGCGTTTGCCGGCCGCATGCTGAGCGGCAGTCTGGCGGTCGCCGGCCTCGCGGGACTGCTGGCTGGCGTGAGCTCGACCTATCTGCGCATGGCGGATCGATTCCAACCGGACGTTCTGATTGCGCCCTTGCTCGCCGCACTGGCGGTTTTGCTCGTAATGGCTGCGCGCAACGGCGGCATCGGCCGGTGGTTCGCTTGTGGGCTGCTGGTCGGCGCGCTCGCCCTTGTGGCCGCTCCCTATCGCTATTTGGTCGGGCTCATCGGGCTGCTTCTGTTTTCCGCTTGGCTGTTCGGCTGGCCGCGCCTGGTCGGCCTTCCGCCCGGTCAGTGGCTGGGGGCGGCCCTGCGCGGCGCGCTGCTTGCGGCGGTTCCGCTGGTCGTCGGTTTCGCCCTGGTGGTGGGACCCTGGATTGGCCGCAATCTCGCGCAGTTCCAGACACCCGCCCTGACCTCCGGACTCGGTTTCGAGACCCTGGCGCCGCGTTTCGCCTACAATCGCATGAGCGCTGCCGAATGGGCGGTCGCCTTCGTCTACTGGCTGCCAGATGTCGGCGACGACCTGGTGCGGCGGCTGTTCGAGCCGGACCTGCATCGCCGACTCGACCTCGGCACGTCCGACGGTTTCTATCAGAAGGGACGGGAGATCGTATCCAGCGATGCCAAACTTGCGGGGGTGCCGCCCTTGCGCTCGAAAACCGACTACCTTGTCGAGCAGGAACTTCTCGGCAACGTCTGGCGCCATCTGCTGGTCACCCTGCCGCTTGCCTGGCGCGGTTTCTTCATTGCCAAGTACTGGTCGCTGGCGGCGGCGGGGGCCATGGCCGCCGTGGCGTGGTTCGCTTTGCGGCGGCGCCGGGACGAGATCCTGCTGTTCATGTTGCCGCCGCTCGGGATGCTGTTCTTCTTTGCGTTCACGTCGATCAACCTGCCAAACGGAAATCCCGGGCTGATCGCGCCTGGCGCCGTGAGCATGGCGATGGCACTGGCCTGGACCTGGTCGCGCCTGCGCACTCGTCTGCCGTGGCCGGTTGGCGGCGAGGCGGCCGCAGCCGCGGCGGACAGCAACGTCATCTTTATGGCGCATCACCGCGAGCGCATTCGCCGGCCCGATCGGGAAGCCTCCTGACCGCTTCGGTCCGGCTCGGTCAGCGCACGATCGATCGGGTAACCGCATCGATGACCCGCTCCGCTTCGGCATCGGTCAGGTCGGCGTGGAGCGGCAGCGAGAGGCATCCGCGGTAGTAGTCCTCGGATCGGGGAAAGTCGGACGGATCCGCGCCCAGGTGCGCGCGGTAGAAAGGCTGCCGCGCGATCGGAATGTAGTGCACCTGGCTGCCTATGCCGGCCGCGCGCAGTTCATTCATGACCTCGGTGCGCGTTCGGCCGAGCCGGCCGAAGTCGAACCACAGGAGATAGAGGTGGTGGGCCGACCGGGCACGCTGCTCGTCAGCCGCCTGCAGCGGGCGCACGGCGGGCAGGTCGGCGAAAGCCGCGTCGTATCGCGCGACGATCTCGCGCCGGCGGTCCAGAAACCGGTCGAGCTTGGCGATCTGCGACAGACCGAGCGCGGCGTGCAGGTCGGACAGCCGATAGTTGAAGCCGAGACTCTGCTGTTCGCAGATCCAGGGCCCTTCGGGTGTCTCGCCTGAAGTGAAACGGGCCGGGTCGCGTTCGATCCCGTGACCGCGCAGGAGTCGGAGACGTCGCGCCAGCTCGTCGTCGTTCGTGGTTATGGCGCCGCCCTCGCCGCTGGTGATCGGCTTGACCGGGTGAAACGAAAAGCAGGTCATGTCGCTGTGAGCGCAGCAGCCGACCGGTCTGCCGTCCGGGTAGCGGCCCCCAAGGGCGTGGGCCGCATCCTCGATCACGATCCGCCGCCCTGCGCGCGCGCGCAGGGCCGCCATATCGGCTGCCAGGCCGGCCATGTGCACGGGGAGGATGGCGGCTATCTCCGATTCGCCCGCCAAATGGTCCTCCAGGCTCTCGGGCGCGAGTGCCAGGGTGGAGGGCGCGATGTCGGCCAGCACGACACGGGCGCCGCAGGCGGTCACGGCGTTTGCGGTTGCGACGAAAGTGACGTTGGGGACCAGCGCTGCCATGCCCGGACCGAGACCGGCTGCGAGGCAGGCGAGATGGAGGGCGGCGGTCCCGTTCGACACTGCCACGGCATGGCGCGCGCCGACCCGCTCCGACAAGGCCGCTTCGAAGCGCACCACCGTCGGACCCTGGGTCAGGTGGTCGCCGCGCAGAGTTTCGACCACCGCCGCGATGTCGTCGTCGTCGAGGGACTGCCGGCCGTAGCCGAGAAAACGTCTTTGCGTCATGGTGCTGGCGCTCCACGCCGCCGCGCGCCGGCGGTTCAGCCCAGCGCGCGACGCAGATCCTCCACCCCCATCCAGACCGAGTTGCCGTCGCTCGAGTATTCGAAACTGTCGCCGACGGGCCGGCCGGTCTCCTCTCCGTAGACCGGAGTCGGGTCGTAGTTCCAGTGCGCGGCGTTCGGCTGGATCAGATAGTAGTCCGGAAACTCCAGGGTGTGGCGCGCCTCGTCGCCGGGCAGCATGACCTCGTGCAGCTTCTCGCCGGGCCGGATGCCGATCACCTCCTGCCGGCATCCGGGCGCGATCGCCTCGGCCAGGTCCACGATCCGCATGGACGGCAGCTTCGGGATGAAGATTTCGCCGCCGCGCGCGAGGCCGATGGAGCGCTCTACGAAGGCCGCGCCCTCGTCCAGGGTGATCCAGAAGCGTGTCATGCGCGGGTCGGTGATGGTCACGGACCCATTCTCGGCGCAGCGCCGGAAGTGGGGAATCACGCTGCCGCGCGAGCCGATCACGTTGCCGTAGCGGACGATGGAAAAGCGTGTGCCCTGCGAGCCGCTCAGGTTGTTGGCCGCGATGAACAGCTTGTCGGCGCACAGCTTGGTCGCACCGTAGAGGTTGATGGGATTAACCGCCTTGTCGGTCGACAGGCCGACGACAAGCTTAACTCCGCAGTCGATCGCCGCGTTGATGACGTTCTCGGCGCCGAGAACGTTGGTCTTGATCGTCTCGATCGGATTGTACTCGGAGGCCACGACCTGCTTCAGCGCCGCCGCGTGCACGATGATGTCGATGTTGACCAGGGCGCGCTTCAGGCGCTCCAGGTCGCGCACGTCGCCGATGAAATAGCGCAGCTCGCTGTGGCGCAGATCCTGCGCCATCTCGAACTGTTTCAGTTCGTCGCGGGAGTAGACGACGACTCGTTTGGGCCGATGGTTTCGAAAGAGGCGCCTGACGAAACGCTGGCCAAACGATCCTGTTCCCCCGGTGACGAGGATCGATCTGCCGGTCAAGTTGGTCATCGATGGGACCTTATGTTAACGATGCTTAACGATTCGTTGCGACCGATTTCGCGCCTTGCGCAAAGGATCTGGCCAGGGCGTCGGCA
>CAZDBC010000166.1:0-6956 GCA_964503295.1 uncultured Kiloniellaceae bacterium
GGAGTTCGTCGACATCGCCGGGCTGGTGCGGGGCGCCTCCAGGGGCGAGGGCCTGGGCAACCAGTTTCTCGGCAACATCCGCGCGGTCGACGCCATCGTGCACGTCCTGCGCTGCTTCGAGGGGGAGATCACCCATGTCGAGGGCTCGGTCGACCCGATCCGCGACGCCGAGACCGTCGAGACCGAACTGCTGCTGGCCGACCTGGAATCGGTGCAGCGCCAGCTCGAGGCCGCGGTCAAACGGGCGCGCGGCGGCGACAAGGACTCCAAGGCGCGTCTTGCCCTGCTGGAGCGGGTGCTGGCCGCCCTCGACGCCGGCCGGCCGGCACGCAGCCTGACCGTGGCCGAGGAGCAGCGGCCGCTCTTCGACCAGTTCCAGTTGCTGACCGCCAAGCCGGTGCTTTACGCCGCCAACGTCGAGGAGGAAAACGCCGCCAGCGGCAACGCCCACTCGGCGCGGGTCGCCGCGCGCGCGGCGCAGGAGGGCGCGGCGGTGGTCGTGGTCTCGGCGGCGATCGAGGCCGAGGTGGCGACGCTGACCGACCCGCAGGAACGCACCGAGTTCCTGGCGGCGCTGGGCCTCGAGGAGACCGGCCTCGCGCGCATCATCCGCGCCGGCTACGAATTGCTCGATCTGATCACCTTCTTCACCGTCGGGCCGAAGGAGGCGCGCGCCTGGACCGTGCGCCGCGGGGCGCGGGCGCCGGAGGCCGCCGGCGCGATCCACAGCGACTTCGAGCGTGGCTTCATCCGCGCCGAGACCATCGCCTACGATGACTTCATCGCCTGCAACGGCGAGCAGGGCGCCAGGGAGGTCGGCAGGATGCGCGCCGAGGGCAAGGATTACGTGGTGCAGGACGGCGACGTGCTGCACTTCCGTTTCAACGTCTGACGGCGCGGTCCCGGGGCGGTTCCGGCGCGGTCCCGGGGCAATCCCCAAAGGAGGGCAGGAAGCATGGCGGAAACGATCAAGCTGCCGGCGCAGGACGGCCACCGGGTGGAGGTCTATATCGCGCAGCCGCCCGGCCGGCCGCGCGCCGGGCTGGTGGTCTGCCAGGAGATCTTCGGCGTCAACGGCCACATCCGCTCGGTGGCCGACAGATTCGCCGCGCAGGGCTACCTGACCGCCGCGCCGGCGCTGTTCGACCGCGTCGAACCCGGGGTCGAGCTCGGCTACGACGCCGAGGGCATCGCCCGAGGGCGCGAACTGCGCGCGCAGATCGCCGTCGAGGACGCCCTGCAGGACGTCGCCGCGGCCATGGCCGTGGCCTCCGCCGCCGGCAGCGTCGGCGTGGTCGGCTACTGCTGGGGCGGCACCCTCGCCTGGCTGGCGGCTTGCCGCCTCGGCCCGGCCGCGGCGGTGTGCTATTACGGCGGCCAGATCCACGCGCACCGAGAAGAGCAGCCGGCCTGCCCCGTGATGATGCACTTCGGCGAGACGGACGCCTCGATCCCGCCCGAGCAGGTCGAGGCGATCCGCGCCGCCCATCCCGAAGCGAAAATCTTCACCTACCCGGCCGGACACGGCTTCAACTGCGACGCCCGCGCCGACCACCACGAGGTCAGCGCGCGCGTCGCCGGCGAGCGCACGCAGGAGTTCCTGGCGCGCCACCTGGGCTGAGAGGAGAGTCTAATCCGGCAGGTCGGCCGCCCGGCAAGACATCCGGGCGCGGGGGGCACAGAAGTCCGGCCCGGTCAGTCGTGCAGCACCCGCCCGGCGACGGCGTCGAGCCGCGCCAGCGCCGCAGGGTCGCGCGCCTCCGGATGGGTGATCACGGCGTTGTCGAGCGCATGGTGACAGCCGACCGGGCAGGCCGCGTCGCGCCGCGACAGGGCCGGGATCACGCGCTGCAAGAGGGCGCGCGCCTTATCCGCGTTGTCGAGCAGGGTCGCGACCACGGCATCGACCGTGACGTGGTCATGGTCCGGATGCCAGCAATCGTAGTCGGTGACCATGGCGACGGTGGCGTAGCAGAGCTCGGCTTCGCGGGCGAGCTTGGCCTCGGGCATGTTCGTCATGCCGATGACGTCGCAGCCCCAGGCGCGGTAGAGCTCGGACTCGGCGCGGGTCGAGAACTGCGGCCCCTCCATCACCAGATAACAGCCGCCGCGCTGGACCGGCAGGTCGAGCGCGCGGGCCGCCGCCTCGAGCTCGTCGCCGATCCGGCGGCAGACCGGCTCGGCCATCGAGACATGCGCCGTCAGACCGGGCCCGAAGAAGCTCTTGCGCCGCGCGAAGGTGCGGTCGATGAACTGGTCGACGATCACGAAGTGGCCGGGCGGCAGCTCGACCCGCAGCGAGCCGACCGCGCTGACCGAGACGATCTCGGTGACGCCGGCACGCTTCAGGCAGTCGATGTTGGCGCGGAAGTTGAGGTCGCTCGGCGGAATGCGGTGGCCGCGACCGTGGCGCGGAAGGAAGACCACGCGCTGGCCCTCGAGCTCGCCGAACAGCAGCTCGTCGGACGGCTCGCCAAAGGGCGATTCGATGCGGCGCCACTCGGTATTCGTCAACCCGGCGATCTCGTACAGCCCGCTGCCGCCGATCACGCCGACGACCGGTGTCGTCCCCTCGGTCATTGCCCGCCCCCCTCATCTTTACCGCGTGGCCGCGACCGCGGCCGCCCGCTTCCGGACATAGCCGACGGGGGCCCCTCCTGCCAAGCGCACGGCCCGGCGCGCAAAAGCGAAAAGGCCGGCGACGGGGCGCCGGCCTTCGCCAATTGCTTCGGCGCCAACTCAGTGCAGGTCGGACCAGATCTTGCGCTTGGCCATGTAGAGAACGCCGGTGAAGACGATCAGGAACAGGATGACCGAGATGCCGGTCTGCTTGCGCTGCTCGAGCTTGGGCTCGGCTGCCCACATGAGAAACATACTCACGTCGTGCGCCATCTGCGCCACCGTCGCCTCGGTGCCGTCGGCATAGCCCACGCCGTCCTCGTAGAGCGGCTGCGCCATGGCGATCTGATTGCCCGGGAAATACTTGTTGTAATAGAGACCGGGCATGAGCTCCATGTCGGGCGGCGGGTCCTCGTAGCCGGTCAGCAGGGCGTGGAGGTAGTCGGCGCCGTTGGCCCGTGCCTTGGCGATGAGGGAAAGGTCGGGCGGCACCGCCCCGTTGTTGGCCGCCGCGGCTGCCTTGTCGTTGGGGAAGGGATCGGGGAAGTAGTCGGACGGCAGGCCGGGCCGTTCGTACATCTCGCCGAAGTCGTCGGGCCCGTCGGTGATCATGTATTCGGCCGCGATCGCCTTGACCTCTTCCTCGCTGTAGCCGAGGGCGCTCAGGTTACGGAAGGCGATGTACTGCAGGCCGTGGCAGGCCGAGCAGACCTCGCGGTAGACCTGCAGTCCGCGCTGGGCCGAGGCGCGATCGAAATAGCCGGTAAGCCCCTCGAAGCTCCACTCGCGGTCGGGCACCGGCACCGCCTCGGCGGCCCGCGCCGCCCGCTCCGCCGGTACGGCCATCAGGCCCGCGCCGAGGAGCAGCGCCCCGGCCAGGGCGGTCAAGCGCAGCTTGCTCATTCGGCCTTCTCCATCGGCTTTGCAGTCGCCCCGGCCACGGCACCGCCGCCTCTGAGGACCGGCTCCGAGATCGAGCGCGGCAGGCTGCGCGGACGCTCGATCACGCCAAGCAGGGGCAGCAGCACGAGGAAGTGGAAGAAGTAGTAGGCGGTGGCCAGCCGTCCGATCACGATCCACCAGCCCTCCGGCGGATAGGCGCCGACGACGCCCAGCACCACGCAGTCGATCACCAGCACCCAGAAGAACCACTTGTAGAGCGGCCGGAACTTGGCCGAGCGCACCGGCGAGCGGTCGAGCCACGGCAGCACGAAGAGGATCAGGATCGAGCCGAACATGGCGACCACGCCAAGCAGCTTGTCGGGGATCGCCCGCAGGATCGCGTAGAAGGGCAGGAAGTACCACTCCGGCACGATGTGCGCGGGGGTCGAAAGCGGGTTGGCCGGAATGTAGTTGTCCGGATGGCCGAGCGCGTTGGGCAGATAGAAGACCACCACCGAGAAGACGATCAGGAACACGCCGAGGCCGAAGGCGTCCTTGATCGTGTAGTAGGGGTGGAATGGGATCTTGTCCTGCGGCCCCTTGGCGTCGATGCCGAGCGGATTGTTCGAGCCGAAGCGGTGCAGCGCCCAGAGGTGCAGGAAGACGACACCGACGATGATGAAAGGCAGCAGGTAGTGCAGCGCGTAGAAGCGCTTCAGCGTCGGATTGTCGACCGAGAAGCCGCCCCACAGCCAGACCACGATGTCCTGGCCGATGACCGGAATCGCCGAGAAAAGGTTGGTGATCACGGTCGCGCCCCAGAAGCTCATCTGGCCCCAGGGCAGCACGTAGCCCATGAAGGCGGTCGCCATCATCAGCAGGAGAATGATCACGCCGAGCATCCAGAGGATCTCGCGCGGCGCCTTGTAGGAGCCGTAGTAGAGGCCGCGGAAGACGTGGATGAAAACCACGATGAAGAAGAACGAGGCCCCGTTCATGTGAATGTAGCGGATCAGCCAGCCCGAGTTGACGTCGCGCATGATCCGCTCGACCGAATCGAAGGCGTGATCGACGTGGGCCGTGTACTGCATGGCGAGCAGGATGCCGGTGACGATCATGATCACCAGCGTGATGCCGGCCAGCGAGCCGAAGTTCCACCAGTAGCTCAAGTTGCGCGGCGTCGGGTAGTCGACCAGGTGCTCGTTGGTGTAGGAGAACACCGGCAGGCGATGGTCGATCCAACGGATCAGGGAGTTGCTTGTCTTCAAGCTCATGTCATCCCTCACAGGCCGGCGGCGACGCTCAGCCGATCTCGATGGTGGATTCGTCGAGGAAGGCGTAGGGCGGCACCTCGAGATTGAGCGGCGCCGGGCCTTTGCGGATACGCCCCGAGGTATCGTAGTGCGACCCGTGGCAGGGGCAGAACCAGCCGCCCCATTCGCCGCGCGGTTCGCCCACCTTCTGGCCGAGCGGGATGCAACCCAGATGCGTGCACACGCCGACCATGACCAGCCACTGGGGCTCCTTGACCCGCTCCTCGTCGGGCTGCGGATCGGGTAGCGCGGAGATGTCGACGTTGCGCGCCAACTCGATCTGCTGCTCTGTCCGATGGTCGATGAACACCGGCTTGCCCCGCCAGGTGACGGTGATGCGCTGCCCCTGCTCGATCGGGTCGAGATTGACTTCCGTCGTCGCCAGGGCGAGGACCTCCGCCGAAGGGTTCATCGAGTTGATCAACGGCCAGGCAACCACGGCGACGCCGACTGCGCCCATCGCGCCGGTTGCCAGATAGAGGAAATCACGCCGCGTTTCGCCGTCCGCCCCGGGCTTCTGTCCCGATGCGGCTCCTGGCCCGGCGTGCGCGGTATCGACCATGGGAGCTCTTCCTTATTTTTTGCGCCTTTGTTGCGCCGGGTCGCCTGTTGTGCAGCGCCGGCAAGGCTACCTAAGCTTGAACCCTGCGCGGAAGGCTAGCCGCGGTTCCGCACCGGACCATGCGACCCGCTGTCACAGTCTTTTGCGCCGGCCCGGGTGAAGCCGGCGGCTTGCCCTGCTTCGGCGCTCGATATAGAGGATTTTCCCGGCCGAGGCAAAGCCCCAAAGCCGCCCCGGAGGCCCCCTTTTCGAGCCGTCCCGACATGCGCCTCATCCTGTTCCAGCCGGACATCCCGCAGAACGCCGGCGCGCTGTTGCGCCTGGCAGCCTGCCTCGGCGTCGAGGCCGAGATCATCGAGCCCTGCGGTTTCCACCTCGACGACCGCCATCTGCGCCGGGCGGGCATGGACTATCTCGAGCAGGTAACCCTGACCCGGCACCGCTCCTGGGCGGCCTTCACCCAGGTCCGCCGCGGCCGCCTGGTGCTCTTGACCACGAGCGGCAGCCGCGTCTTCACCGACTTTCGTTTCCGGCCCGACGACGGCATCATGATTGGCCGCGAGAGCGCCGGGGTTCCGCCCGAGGTGCACGTTGCGGCCGACGCCCGGCTGCGCATCCCCATGCGCGGCGGGCTGCGGTCGCTCAATGTGGCGACCGCCGCCGCCATGGCCCTGGGCGAGGCGCTGCGCCAGACCGGGGGCTTTGCCGAGTCCGGTCCGAAGGAAAAGGCCAGCGAGGAACGCAATGCCGGAATCTGAGGTCGGCCGCGAGGTCACGGGAGAGCAGCAGCAGGCGGCCGCCTGGTTTGCGGAGTTGCGCGACCGCATCTGTGCCGCCTTCGAGGCGCTGGAGGACGAATTGTTCCAGGACGCGCCCTTCGCCGACCACCCGCCCGGGCGCTTCGAGCGCAAGACCTGGGATCGGTCCGGCGGCGGGGGCGGCACGATGGCGATCATGCGCGGCCGCGTGTTCGAGAAGGTCGGCGTCAACATCTCCACCGTCTGGGGCGAATTCTCGCCCGAGTTTGCCGGCCAGATCCCGGGGACCGAGCAGGACCCGCGCTTTTGGGCCAGCGGCATCTCGCTGGTCGCCCACATGCACTCGCCGCTGGTGCCGGCGGTGCACATGAACACCCGCCACATCGTGACCGGCAAGCGCTGGTTCGGCGGCGGCAGCGACCTCAACCCCATGTACCCCGACGAGCGCGACACGGCCGACTTTCACGCCGCCTTCAAGGCCGCCTGCGACCGCCACGATCCCGACTACTACCCCCGGTTCAAGGCCTGGTGCGACGACTACTTCTTCATCAAGCACCGCGGCGAGGCGCGCGGCGTCGGCGGCATCTTCTACGACTATTTGGACAGCGGCGACTGGGAGGCCGACTTCGCCTTCACCCGCGACGTCGGCCTGGCCTTCCTCGAGGTCTATCCGAAGCTGGTGCGCCGCCACATGCAGCGCCCCTGGACCGACGAGCAGCGCCGCCATCAGCTCATGCGGCGCGGCCGCTACGCGGAGTTCAACCTGCTCTACGACCGCGGCACCAAGTTCGGCCTGCAGACCGGCGGCAACGTCGAGGCGAT
>CAZDBC010000167.1:0-6888 GCA_964503295.1 uncultured Kiloniellaceae bacterium
GGCTATGGTGGTGGCGGTTCGGGCAGTGGCTACGGTGGCAGTGGCTACGGTGGCGGGGGCGGCACGTCACGAAACTGACGCGCCACAGTTCTCGGCACCGGACCGGACGCCGGCTCGCGCCGAAGCCGCCCGGCGCCTCGGGCCCGGGCGCGATCAGCGCCCGCAATCTTCGAGACGACTACTCCCAGATCGGCTCGCCGAGGTCGAGGTCCTTCTCATCGGTGAAAGCGCCGGCGGCACCGCCGATCGCGCCGCCGATGGCGGCACCTGTCGCCGGGACCCCGGCCAGCGCGCCGCCGACCGCGCCGCCGGCCGCGCCGATCCCGGCACCGGTCAGGCCGCGCTCGCCGACCGTCTCGCCGCAGCCGGCCAAGGCCAGCGGCAGAATGACAATCGCAGTGAGCGACAGACTGCGAAACATGATTCCAATCCTTTCTTTTGACAATGCGATGTCACGAAACTCGCGAGGGCCGCGTCAGCGTTTTCATGGGACACTCACGGACAAAGCGTCCGGCCACGTGAACGTCGGACGGCGCGAGACGTCATTCCGGAACCGATGACAGGCGAAGTTCATCCCAGGGCACGACGACCAAGTCGCCGTCTCCGAGCTCCAGGATGCCGTCCAGCGGCCCGTCCCGGACATCGATCACGGCATAAAGATAGCCGCCGCGCGCCAGGATGAAGTCTTCGACCTCGCCGATTCGCTTGCCGCCATTGCCGTAGACGTCGGTGCCGATCATTTCGCTGAGCATTCTGCCCGGCGTGTCGACTCTCAACTGCCGGACGTCGGGCGCGTCGATAATGATGACCCGCTCGGCCGCCTGGGCGCCGAGTGCCAGGCTTGCGGCGAACGCCGCCGAAGCCGCGGCCATCGCGATCCGTTTCATTGACTGGTCCTCCTTCCGCTGGCGGGGCACGCCTCGTTCGCGCCTTTGCCCACCAACGCGCGCCGCCGGCGAGGGTTCCGACGGCGACACTCCACGCTATAGTCGCGGCTGTGAGCACCCGATCCGAACCGTCCCGCGTCAGCCAGCCGAAGCCCCTTCTGCCGCAGCCCTTCGCGGGCTGGTTCGCGGCGCGTGGCTGGACGCCGCACGACCATCAGCTTGGAATGTTGGCGGCGGCGCGCGACGGCACCTCTGCGCTCCTGATCGCGCCGACCGGTGGCGGCAAGACCCTGGCCGGCTTCCTGCCCAGCCTGGTCGAGCTCGAAGAGCAGCCCACAGAGGGTCTGCACACGCTCTACATCTCGCCCCTCAAGGCGCTCGCGGTCGACATCCAGCGCAACCTCATGACGCCCATCGCTGAGATGGGGCTCGAGATTGCCTGCGAGACCCGCACCGGCGATACGCCGCAATCAAAGCGCCACCGACAGCGCCGCCGGCCGCCGCAGATCCTGCTGACCACGCCGGAATCGCTGGCGCTTCTGCTGTCCTATCCGGACGCGCCGCAGGTCTTCGGGCGTCTGCGCTGCGTCGTGGTCGACGAGCTGCACGCGCTGGCCGGAACCAAGCGCGGCGACCTGCTGGCCCTCGGGCTGGCCCGTCTTGGCAGCTTCGCACCCGGTCACCGGCGGGTCGGCCTGTCGGCCACGGTGCGCGATCCCGACGCATTGGTCGCCTGGCTGTCGCCCACCGGCCGCGCCGCGGACGCGCCGGTGCGCCGGGTCACCGGCCGGTCCGGCGTGCGGGCGGAAATCGATATCCTGACCACCCGCGAGCGCCTGCCCTGGTCGGGTCACATGGCCTTGCATGCCCTCGGAGAGGTCTACCAGCGCATCCGCACGGCCGGGACCACGCTGGTGTTCGTAAACACCCGTGCCCAGGCCGAACTGGTCTTTCAGGAGCTCTGGCGGCTCAACGAGGACGGCCTGCCGATCGCCCTCCATCACGGCTCGCTGGCGGTCGAGCAGCGGCGCAAGGTCGAGGCGGCGATGGCGCGCGGTGCCTTGCGCGCCGTGGTCGCGACCTCCTCGCTCGACCTCGGCATCGACTGGGCCGGCGTCGACCTCGTGATCCAGGTGGGCGCCCCCAAGGGCGCGGCCAGGCTGATCCAGCGCATCGGCCGCGCGAACCACCGGCTCGACCAGCCGAGCCGGGCCCTGCTCGTGCCCGCCAACCGTTTCGAAGTGCTGGAATGCCGCGCCGCGCTGGAAGCGGTGGCCGCCGGCGAGCTGGACGGGGACCCGCCGCGACCGGGCGCGCTCGACGTGCTTGCCCAGCACATGATCGGCGTCGCCTGTGGCGGCGGATTTCACCCCGACCGGCTCTACCATGAAGTGCGCCTTGCCGCCCCCTATGGGAATCTCACCCGGCGCGACTTCGACGACGTGCTCGGCTTCGCCATGGACGGCGGCTACGCCCTGCGCAGCTATCAGCGCTTCCGGCGCATCGCGGTCGCCGCCGACGGCAGCCACCGCGTCGCAAGTCTCGCCCACGCCAAGCGTTACCGCATGAACGTCGGCACCATCGTGGAGGCGCCGCGTCTCAAGGTGCGCATCGGGCGCGGCCGGGTGGTCGGCGAGGTCGAGGAATACTTCGCCCAGATGCTGCGCCCCGGCGACAGCTTCGTCTTCGCCGGACAGCTCCTGACCTTCGAGGGCATCCGGGAGAGCTTCGTCGAGTGCGTGCGCGGCGGCCGCGGCGAACCCAAGGTCCCGGCCTACGTCGGCGGTCGCCTGCCGCTGACCACCCAGCTCGCCGCCAGAGTGCGTGGCCTGCTGGCCGACCGCCGGCGCTGGGGCGATCTGCCGGGCCCGGTCGCCGAGTGGCTGCGTCTGCAGGACTGGCGCTCCCTGCTGCCGTCGAGCGAGGGGCTGCTGGTCGAGAGCTTTCCGCGCGGCGAGAAGCAGTTCCTGGTCGCCTACTGCTTCGAGGGGCGCAACGCGCACCAGACCCTCGGCATGCTGCTGACCCGGCGCATGGAGCGCGCCGGCTTGGCACCGCTCGGGTTTGTCGCCAGCGACTACGTCATCGCGGCCTGGAGCCTCCATCCGGTGGAGGACGTCGCGGCCCTGTTCGACCAGGATATGCTCGGCGACGACCTGGAGGAATGGATGGCCGAGTCCTCCATGCTGCGCCGCACCTTCCGCAACGTCGCGGTGATCGCCGGCCTGATCGAGCAACGCCGGGCCGGGCGCGAGCGCAGTGGCCGGCAGGTCACGTTCAGCGCCGACCTGATCTACGATGTTCTGCGCAAGCACGAGCCCGATCATGTCCTGCTGCGCGCGACGCGCGCCGATGCCGCCGGCGGCCTGACCGACATCGGCCGCCTGGCCGACATGCTGAAGCGGGTGCGCGGGCGCATCCGGCACCGCCGGCTCGACCGGGTCTCGCCGCTGGCGGTGCCGGTCCTGCTCGAGATCGGCAAGGAGCAGGTCTACGGCAGCGCCGCGGACGAACTGCTCGACGAGGGTGCCCGTGCGCTCATCGAAGAGGCGATGTCGGGCCCTGTTGCGGCCGAGCTGCCGTTCTAGTACCGACTTTCGCGGCTCGTGGATCGCGCGTTGCAAGTCAAGAGCCGAGAAATCGGTACAAACGTGAGAATCGTCGTACCCGCTTGCCGGGACTCGGAGCCGGCGACATAACTCCTGTCGGGAAACGCGGGAGCAGCGGCGTGGAGCAGGAGATCGAGGTCAACGGGTCGAGGCTGGGGCTCGATCCCGCCGGGGCCGTGCTCTGGCCCGAACGCCGTCTCGTCGCGGTCGCCGACCTGCACCTGGAGAAGGGCTCGGCCCTGGCCGCCCGCGGGCATCTGCTGCCGCCATACGACAGCCGGGCGACCCTGGCGGCGCTCGAAGACCTGGTCCGGCGCCACCGGCCCCAAACGCTGGTCTGCCTGGGCGACAGCTTCCATGACGCCGACGCCGCGGGCCGCCTGGATCCCGTTGACGGCGCGTGCCTGCGCGCTCTGACCGGGCAATGCGACTGGATCTGGGTCTGCGGCAACCACGACCCACAGCCGCCGGCAGACTGGGGCGGACGGGCGGTGCCCGAGCTGACCGTCGGACCGTTCGTCCTGCGCCACCAGGGCCGGCCGCCGGAGCGCGCCGCCGGCGAGATCTCCGGCCACTTCCATCCCAAGGCGACCCTGCAGCTGCGCGCCCGGCGGGTGACCGCCCGCTGCTTCGTCACCGACGGACGGCGCCTGCTGCTGCCCGCCTTCGGCAGCTATGCCGGCGGGCTCGACGTGCGCGCGGCCCCGATTCGCGCCCTCTTCCCGCGCGGCCTGCGGCTGCATGTTCTGGGCCGGGCACGGGTCTATCCATTTCCCGAGGCTGCCCTGGCCGTATGAGCCCGGCGCACTAGTTTTTTCCCGGCCGCCCGACCAATCCAAAGCACAGGGGCGGCCCGTATAACGCCGTACGACGAACACGAACAGACAAACGCCGCGACCCGCCAGCCTGCCCGATTTCTCGATGAGTGCCCCCAAGCCGACCGTTCTCTGGCTGCGCCAGGACCTGCGCCTCGCCGACAACCCGGCGCTGAATGCCGCTGTCGCGCGCGGTTCGCCGCTTTTGCCGCTCTTTATTCTCGACGAGGAAACGCCCGGAGACTGGCGGCCCGGCGGCGCCGGCCGCTGGTGGCTCCATCACAGCCTGGAAGCTCTCACCGCCGCCTTGGCGCGGCACCACACGCCGCTCATCCTCAAGCGCGGACCGGCCGCCCGGGTTCTGGAATCGGTCATCGAGGCCTCGGGTGCCGATGCCGTCTACTGGAACCGCTGTTACGAGCCCTTCGCGATCGATCGCGACCGGAACATAAAGTCCGCCCTCAAGTCGGCCGGGCTGGAGGTCGGCAGCTTCAAGGCCAATCTGCTGTTCGAGCCATGGGAGATTTCCACCCAGGCGGGCGAGCCCTACAAGGTGTTCACGCCCTTCTGGCGCGCCTTGCTGGACCAGCCGGAGCCCGACGCTCCGCTCCAGAAGCCCAGCGGCTTCAAGACTCCCAGCGACGATCTGGTCAAATCCGTCGGCAGCGACCGATTGGAAGACTGGCAGCTTCTGCCCGAGAAGCCCGACTGGGCCGGCGGCCTGCGGGAAAGCTGGTCACCGGGCGAGGCCGGCGCCCGCGCGCGCCTGGCCGCCTTCCTGGACGACTCTCTGATCCACTACAAGGGCGACAGAAACCGGCCCGACCGCCCGCACACGTCCCGCCTCTCCCCACATCTGCGCTGGGGCGATATCAGCCCGCGCCAGATCTGGCACGCGACCCGGCAAAAGGCGTCGGACAGCGGCGACAAACAGGTCGAGGCCGCGGCCATGGCCTTCCTGCGCGAGCTGGGCTGGCGCGAGTTCTGCCACGGCCTGCTCTACCACTGGCCGAATTTCCCGGAGACCTCCTGGAAACCGGAGTTCCGGGATTTTCCCTGGCGCGATGATGACAAGGGCTTTCGCGCCTGGTGCCGGGGGCGGACCGGCTATCCGATCGTCGATGCCGGCATGCGCGAGCTTTGGACGACCGGCTGGATGCACAACCGCGTGCGGATGATTACGGCGTCCTTCTTGATCAAGGATCTGCTCGTGCCCTGGCAGCGTGGCGAGCGCTGGTTCTGGGACACCCTGGTCGATGCGGACCTCGCCAACAATTCGGCCGGCTGGCAGTGGGTCGCCGGCTGCGGCGCCGATGCCGCCCCCTACTTTCGTATCTTCAATCCGGTCAGCCAGGGCGAAAAATTCGATCCCGATGGCGTCTACGTCCGCCGTTGGGTGCCCGAACTGGCCCGCGTACCGGACGACTTCGTCCACAAGCCCTGGGAAGCGCCGGCGGAGACCCTGACGGCGGCCGGTGTGAAGCTGGGGCGCGACTATCCCAAGCCTCTGGTCGACCATGCCCGGGCGCGTCGGCGCGCGCTCGACAGCTATCAGGACATTCGCAAGGGCGCGGCGTGAGGATCGCGGTCGTCGGCAGCGGGATCGCCGGTCTCGGCGCCGCCTGGGCGCTCGGGCGCGTGCACGACGTAACGCTCTACGAGGCCGAGCCGCGCCTGGGCGGACACGCCCATACGCTGGAGATCGATGCGGAGGAGGCCGGAGCGGCGGGCGGCGCGTATCGGCGGATTGCGGTCGACACCGGGTTCATCGTCTACAACAGCCGCAACTATCCCAACCTCGTGCGCCTCTTCGAGGCCCTCGAGGTGCCGACCGAGGCCAGCGACATGTCGTTTTCCGCCTCGATCGGCCCGGGGCGGTTCGAGTACGAGGGCAGCCTGCGCGGGCTGCTTCTGTGCGGAAGCAACGCGCTCAAGCCGCGCCTTTGGCGCATGGTCCGGGACATCTTGCGCTTCTACCGGCAGGCGCCCGACCTTCTCAACGACGCGGCCATCGGGTCGCTCAGCCTCGGCGATCTGCTTCAACGGCATAAGTACCGCGGGCCATTCGTCGAGGACCACCTGCTGCCCATGGGGGCGGCGATCTGGTCGACGCCGCTCGCCGGCATGCTCGACTTCCCGGCTAGCACCTTTCTGCGCTTCTGCGACAATCACGGTCTGCTCCAGGTCGACGGCCGCCCCCAGTGGCGCACGGTGACCGGCGGCAGCCGCGCCTACGTCGACCGTCTGGCGGCCGACTTCAGGGGCCGCATCCGCCTCTCCGCTCCGGTCACGGCCACTCGACGCACGACGTCCGGCCTGGTCGTGGAGACGCCGACAGGCATGGAGGAATGCTACGACCAGCTCGTTCTCGCCTGCCATGCCGACCAGGCGCTCGCCATCCTGGGCGAGGCAGCAAGCGAATCCGAACGCGCTCTTCTTTCCGCCTTCCGCTACTTGCCCAACCGCGCCGTCCTGCACCAGGATGCCGCCCTCATGCCGCGCCGGCGCAACGCCTGGGCGAGTTGGAACTACCTTGCGGAGAGCGGCGCCGGCGGCGAACGGCGCGTGTCGCTGACC
>CAZDBC010000168.1:0-6888 GCA_964503295.1 uncultured Kiloniellaceae bacterium
GCTCGGGCGCGTTCTCCAGTGCGTCGGTCGAGCGGGCGCGCCGCAGGTCGCTTGCAAAGCGCGCATCGAGGCGCTGTTCCAGGCTGTTCGACTGGGCGAGCGGCAGCGCCAGTTCGCGCGCCAGCAGGCTGGCCAGCGCGGCGCGGAAGTCGGGCGTCATGCGGGTCGGGTCCTCGATGCGCGCGACATAGCGCAGGTTGAGCGCGCCGGCGTCGGCGAGCAGGGCGTCGCCTTCCAGGCGGACCCGCGCCGAGACGTCGGCGCCGCTGCCGTTGTGCAGCGAAAGCGTGCGCAGCCAGTCGGCCGGCAGGCGGTAGCGATGGGCGAAGCCGAAGGCGGGCGCGGCGGCGAGGCGCGCAAGGCGGGCGCGCGCGGTGGCGAAGTTCCAGGCGTGAGCGCGCAGCAGCTCGTCGCGCAGGCGCGGATAGAGCGCGGCGCAAAGGCGCGCCTCCTTGCGCTCCTCGTCGAGCGCGACGAGGGGCGCGGCGCCGACCTTGGCCAGGGCGGCGTTGCAGATGCCGATGACGTCGGCCATGGGAAATCCTTGCGGTCTGGGGATCGTGGATGCGAAACGGCCCCGCTCCCGCGCTTGCGGAAACGGGGCCGCTTGCCGTGCGCGCGGCGCAGCGTCAGTCGCTGTCGGTCAGCGACAGGGCGCTGGCGTCGCTGACGTCAACCGTCGCGCCGTCGTTGGACACCACCAGGTGCCAGCCGGCGGCGCTCACCGCGCTGGGCTGCTCGGGGTCGTCGACCTGCTGCACGAAGATCAGGTCGCCGACACGCAGCATGGCGACCGCCGCGCCGGTGAAGTAGCCGGCGCCGTCGACCGCGGCCGGCGCGTCGCCGGTGCGGTAGCTCCACCACTGCTGACCGCTGCCGTGGGCCATCATGACCAGATGCTTGGGGTTGTAGGCCATCGCGCTTGGTTCCTTGTTCGCTTCTGTGAAGAGGTCGGTTTTCCCTCCCCCGCCCCGGGAGAGGGTGAGCGGCCGCGAGGCCGCTCGGGTGGGGGTGGCGCCGTTGGCTCGCCGTCGCCGTTCGGTTCACGACGACGTCCCGGCACAGGCGAGCGCGCGTCCCGACCCCCTCCCCGACCCTCCCCCTCAAGGGGGGAGGGGGTTGCAAGGAGCCGCCTACGCCGGGATCGCGGCGGTGTCGTCGACGCGGATCTCGACCACGCCGGACTCGTCGATCAGGCAGGCGCCCTGGCTCATCATGTTGTTGACGAAGTGCGCCGCCCGGTCGCCGTGCCAGGTGATGTCGCTGGTCACGTCCGTGCCCGAGCCGTGGCCGAGCGCGGTCTTGTGGTAGACGAGACAGCGTGCGCTGGCCGTGCCCTTGCCCTTGAGGCCGGTGTGGCGCATCCAGTTGACGCCGAGCCAGGTGCGCGTGCGGTGGCGCTGGATGAAGGGCAGGTTGTCGGCGACGAAGTCGGCGCTGGCGAACTCCGGCACGGTGAGCGCCAGCGACCACTGGCGCGGCGTCAGCACGCCCCAACGCTGCCCGTCGTCGGGGACGTCGGCGTCGTCGAGCGCCTCCACCGCCTGCAGCAGCAGGCTGCGGGTCAGGCCGCTCGAGAAGTCGCCGACCGCATTGCCGGTGCCGGCGGCGGCCTCGAGCAGCAGCTCGTCGGTCTTGCGCCCCAGGCCCCAGGCGCCGGCGTTGGCGATCACCATGCGCTCGTCGTGATTGAGCTTGGCCTCGTCGAGCTTGTCGACGTAGTCGCCGGCGTAATAGTCCTCCAGGTGGCACTCGACCGGCGTATGGTCGACGTTCATCGGCGTCACCTTGCCGTGGCGCGCCTTGGTGGTGGCGACGCCCTTGCCGACCTTCTGGAAGGTGGTGGACTTGCCGGTCACGTTGTTCTTGCTGCGCACCGTGGCGCGCAGCAGCGAGCCCTGGCGCTGGTAGGCCTCGTGCACTTCGCGCTCGAACTGCTTGACGAAGGCCTGGTCGATCGAGGTGCTCATGGCGCCTCATCTCCTCTCGGTTTCGCGTGTCGTGGGACGGGCACGGACCGCCGGTTGTCCCGGCGGCGCGCAGCGCAGGTGTCCGCGGAACGCAGGTTGCGAGCGCGGGCTGCGCGCGCGGCCCGCCGGGGCCGTGCGGTTGTGCGGCGGTGAAGCTGTCGGGGCCGCGCGGGTTGTCCCGACCGAGGAAGCAAGGGTGTTGCGGTGTTGCGGAGTCGGCGAGAACGAGTGCGTGCGCATGTAGAGCCGCACAAGCGCCTCATCCTTCGCCCCTCGTGCTTCGACAGGCTCAGCATGAGGGGCTCGGGATGAGGCGGCTCAGGATGCTGCGTTTATCGTCCGGTCCTGGTTGTCCGGTCCCTCACCCTGAGCTTGTCGAAGGGCGAGGGACCGGTACGGAACAGGCCCTGCCCTCACACCTGCGCGCGTTCCGCCAGGCCTTCGCGCCAGAGCGCGGCCTCGCGGGCGCGGCGCTCGCGCAGGCCGCGCGCGTTCGGCCACAGCCGCTGCATCGAGATCAACTGCTCGGGCACCGCATCGAGATCGTCTGCCTCGAGCAGCTCCTTGATGCGGCGCATCTCGCGCCGGGTGTCCTTGCCCGGGCTGTCGTGCAGCCGGCTGCCGCGGTTGAACACCAGGCTGACCAGCACCGCGCGGCACAGGCCCGGCAGGCTGTCGAGCCGGTCGTAGGCGCGCCGGGTCTTGGTCACCTGCGGCGGCAGGCTGCGCCCGGTGAAGACCTGCCAGGCGACGGGCCAGGGAATCCGGATCCAGACCAGGGCGTCGCAGTCCTGCTGGCTGCCCTGCTTGCCGAGGTGCGGGCGCAGGGCGTCGAGCGCCTGGGGCGCCAGTTTGTCGCCCCAATCCCCTTCGAAGATGTCGGCCGAGAAGCGCAGGTCGTAGCCGACCCCGATGGTCACGCCGCTCGCCCCGCCCGGCCAGTGCGGTATGGCGGTGTGCGCGTCGTAGAAGTCGCGTCCGCCGACCTCCTCGCGCGCGATGAAGGTGACGCCCTTGACCGGCAGCTCGGGCGAGGGCTCGGGCTGCGCCGCCAGCCAGTCGAGCAGTGCCGGATCGGCGGTCTCGCCGGGCGGCAGGCCGGCCAGTTCGCGCGCCTCGGCGATGGCCCTTCGCGTCGCCGGCCCCATCAGGCCGTCGGTCTCGAGCAGGCCGCCGACCCTGTTGAGTAGCCCCTGCAGCTCCCTCACCTCGTCCCTTGTCATGGCATTCACTCCCCGGCCGCGTCAGGCGCCGGACTCACTCGGCGGCGCGCAGCGTTTCGACATAGCTTAGAATGTGCTCGATACCCTCGGGCGTGACAGTGAATTCCGCCACAGGCGAGGGCAGGTCGGTCGGCTTTTCGACGCCCGGCACGCGCACGAAGACCGGGTGCGGCCGGCGCGCGAAGAAGCTCCCGAAGCGTTCCAGCCAGTCGTCGCGCTTGGCCAGCAGGTGGAACGAGGGCGTGGAGTTGATGCCGGCGTAGCGGTTGTCGTCGACCACGTGACAGCGCGAACAGTGCGCCTGCGCGATCGCCCGGCCCTCGGCGACGTCGCCCCCGGCGGCGGCGGGCTGCGCCGCGGCCAGAAGCGCCGCCAGCAGCGCCGCAGTGATCAGTTCCCCGCGCATGGCCGTCATCCTAGCACCCGTTCGCGCACGGGCGAACCGCGGCTGTGCGGTGTCGAGACGGCGAGCGCGCGGCGCGACCCCCTCCCCGGCCCTCCCCCGCGAGCGGGGGAGGGAGAACGCACCACCAACCTACCCCGCCAAGAGCCGCGGAGGGCCGAAGGCCCGACCGGGATCGTAAAAGACCACGGGGAGGTCGGCCGGCGACAGCCGGCCGGGTGGGGGTGGCGCCGTGAGGCTCGCCGGGTCCCCTCACGCGCCGCGGCCGGCGGCGCCGACCACCGGCGCGCTGCCGTGCAGGCGGCGGTAGAGCTCCTGCAGCTCGCGCTGCACGGCGTTGGAGGTGTAGCGGCCGGGGTCGCTTGCCTGCAGCGCGTGCAGCGCGTCGATGCGCGCCTCCAGGCCCGGCCCGCCGCCGCCCTCGGCGCCGAGCGGCTCGGCCTCGGCGAGTCGCCGGCCGATCGCGGCGAAGGTGCGCAGGAAGGCGGGATGGTCGCCGAGCGGCCGGCCGTCGAGCTCGGCGCTCTCGACCAGCGCGGCGAAGTCGGCGCCGCCGAAATCGCGCGCGGCGCGCCGCGCCAGCGTCAGGTTGCGCTGGTAGTCGCCGCCCCAGGCGCGCGCCAGCTCGGCCTCGGCCTCGGCGCGCAGACGCTCGCCCTCCGCGGCGCGCGCGGACGCACCCGCCTCGAGGGTCGCGTGGTACCAGTCGAGCGCGCGCTGCACCACCTCGGGCGTCGCGCCGGCCTCGTGCATCGCGGCCAGGAAGCCGGCGCGCAGCTCCTGCTCGGCCGGATCGGGCTCGGCATCGCCATTCTCGGGCAGCGCGAGCGGATAGTCCTCGGGCCGCTCGGGCACGCCGAGCCGGCGCCGGAAGGCGGCGATCTCCTCCGGGTCGGCGTCCTTGCCCGGCATGACCACCGAGCGGCCGAGCCGGCGCTCCAGGCTGGCGTAGGCGCGCAGCGCCTCGGCCGGGCTGTCGAACTTGCCGGCGACGCGGCGCAGCTCGGCATCCTCGATGCCGGTGCGCCAGTCGTCGCTGGCGGTCTCGCCCTCGGCGCCGGCCGGGCTGTCGGGAAGCTCGCGTTCGTCGGTCATGTCGCTCAAGTCCTTTCGTTGCTGCTGTCGGAGGGCGTGCCCCGGTCCGGCGCGGCGTTGAGCACCGCGAGCAGGCGCAGGCCGATGTTGCGCTCGCCGTCGCGCCGGTAGGTCTCGTGGCTGTCGCCGGGCGCGGCGAGCGGCCGGAACAGGCGGCACCAGGCGAGGATCTGCCACAGCACGCGGCGCCCCTGGACCGGCGTCGACTCGCCGAAGAAAACGGCGCGGAAGTCGCGCGCCCGCTCCGCGGCGCCGTAATCCTCCGGCGGGCGGACAGCGGCCAGCTCGGCGAAGAGGCTCTCCGGGCCGGGCGTCGTGCCCGGGCCAGGGCGCGCGCGGCGCCGTCTCCAGCGCCCGATCACGGCGTCGGCTCCCCGGCGTTGCCCGGCGCTGCGCCGAGTCTTTCGAGCAGCGCGCCCACGGCTGCGCCCGCGCCGTCCGCCCCGCGCCCGGCGCGAGCGGCGCGCCGCGCCTCGACCTCGGCGCGCGGGCGCAGCCAGCGCTGCGGCAGGCCGAAGATCTCGGTGGCGTCGCGCGCCATGGCGTCGCCGTCGAAGTTGTCGAGGATACCCGGATCGGCCTGCACGAAGGGCGCGAGCAGCTCGATCGCACGGCCGGCGCCGGCGGCCTCGATCTGCCGGCGCGCCTGCTCGACCGGCGAGGCGTAGCTGAAGCGCAGGGCGCGCCCGCGCAAGGCCGGCGGCAGCGGCGGCAAGGCGCCGGCGCGCAGCAGGATGGCGAAGCCGCGCTCGACCACCTGGCCGATGTAGTCGCCCTCCAGCCGGCCGAACACCGGCCCGATGGTGCGGATGAACTCCTCCTTGCGCTCCAGCACCTCGGTCGCGGTCATGCGCGGGCTGGCCACCGGCAGCTGCAGCACGTTGCGGAAGAAGGCGGCCCAGATCTGCTCGCGGGTGTCGGCCTGCATCTCCCGGCCGAGCGGCAGGTTGAAGCCGGTCTGCAACGGCTCGACCGGAATCCGCCCCAGATCGCGCGCCGCCTGCATGTCGAAGTAGGTGATGCCGCCGGGAAAGGCCTTGGGCGCGCCGAGCAGGGCGTCGTCGCCGGCGAGCAGCGGCGGGTCGACCGCCTTCTGCCCGGCGACCAGCAGGGTCTTGCCCATCTGCTGCAGGGTCTTGGCGTCGGCCAGCGCGACCATGCCCGGCGAGCGGCCGTAGACCTCGCCCGAGGCGGTGTCCCAGCGCGGGATCGCGAAGGGGAACTCGTGGTAGCCGCCCTCGGCGACCCGGTGCGCCGATTCGAGCTCGATCACGACCGCGGCGAAGGGCAGCGCGGCGCCGTCCTGGCCGCCGGAGGGCTTCGCCCGCTCGTCGTGCCCGCGCGGCAGCACCGCCTGCAGGTAGGTGAAGCGGCGCTCCGGCGCGCCGCCGGCCAGCGCTTCGCGCGCCTCGCGCCCGAGCCGTTCGGCGCCGTAGCGCCCGGCGGCCTGGCGGGCGCTCAGGCTCTGGCGCAGGAAGACCATGTCGATGACGCCGTCGCCGTTCTCGGCGACGAAGACGTCGCGCAGGTGATAGGCGCGGAACAGCAGGCGGTCGAGCGACCGGCTCTCGCCGATGAAGAGGCAGCCGGTGCCGAAGGTGACCAGGTCGTCGTCGACCTCGCCGGAGCGCTGGATGAAGCCGGCGCGCCGGTTGTAGAGCGCGCGGTAGAGCCGCGCCTCGGAGTCTTCCAGCCAGCGCTTGACGCTGTCGTCGCCTTCCAGCTCCTCGTCGGCGGCGGCGAGGCGGAACCAGCGCGCGGTCTTGGGCTTCAGCAGGCCGTCGATCGCCGCGGCCAGCCCGCGCCGGGCCAGCATCGGCGTGCCGTCGAAGATCTGCTCCGTGCGCTTTTCGCCCTCGGCGCGCGCACCGGTGAAGTCGGCGCGGCGCGGCAGCATGACCTCGGCCAGCTCCTGCCAGTGCGCCTCCCAGACGCGGCGCTCGTCCTGCAGGCGCTTGAAGCGCGCCAGCAGCTCCTCGGTGTCGTCGGTCATGCAAAATCCTCGATAAGAGGTCGGAAGATGCCCTCCCCGCTTGCGGGGGAGGGAGTGACCTACCTCCCCCGTTCCGGGGGAGGTCGACCGGCGTCAGCCGGCCGGGTGGGGGTGGCGCAGCAGGCTCGTCCGCGACGTGCGCCCGCCGCCCACCCGCCCCCGCCGGCCCCGGGCGCCGGCCCCCCCCCCCCCCCCCCCCCCCCC
>CAZDBC010000169.1:0-6879 GCA_964503295.1 uncultured Kiloniellaceae bacterium
GCGTTGAGCAGATAGGCGCTTGCCGCATTGGCGTAACGGTCATGGGCGTCGCGCACCCCGGTGCGCTTGCCGAACAGGGCATCGGCCTCGTCGAAGAAGAGGACGGCCTCCTCGCCGCGCGCGGCGGCGAAGAGCTTGCGCAGGTTCTTCTCGGTCTCGCCGATGTATCTCGCGGCGAGTTCGGCGAGATCGACGCGCAGCAGCTTCTGCCCGCGCTCGTTGGCCAGGCGCTGGGCGATCACCTCGCGCTCGCCGGCCGGTCCACCGGCGAGCAGCACCAAGCCGCGCGCCGGCGCCGCCTTCAAGACGGCGGCGAGGTCGTCCTTGTCGAAGGTCACCCGGCCGGGCGCGGCCGGCCGTCGCGCGGGCATGGCGGTCCTGTCCCCCTTTGGCGGTTCGGGCCGGGGCGCAGCCTGCAACGACACCGGCCGGCGCGCCTATGGCGAATCCCACAAGACGAAGCACGCCCCAAGGCGCACGAATCGTCAGCCGCGCAGGCTGCCACCCGTCGCCTTTTCGACCTGGGCGACGATCCTGGCGCCGACCGCCTCGATCTCCTCGTCGGTCAGCGTGCGCTCGCGCGGCTGCAGCGTGACCGCGATGGCGAGCGACTTCTTGCCGTCCTCGACGCCCTTGCCGGCGTAAACGTCGAACAGGGCGACGTCGGCGATCAGCGCCTTGTCGGCGCCACGCGCGGCGCGCAACAGCTTCTCGGCCGGCAGGTCGGCATCGACGAGAAAGGCGAAGTCGCGCTCGACCGGCTGGAACGGCGAGAGCTCGAGCGGCGGCCGCGCCTTGCCCGCGTCCTTCGCCTTGGGCTCCGGAATGCGGTCGAGGAAGACCTCGAAGGCGGCGACCGGCCCGCGCAGCTCCATCGCCTTGAGCACCCGCGGATGGAGTTCGCCGAAGTTCGCCAGCACGTTGGGCCCAAGCCGCAGGACCCCCGACCGGCCGGGGTGGTACCAGTTCGGCGCGTCGCGCGTGGTCTGCAGCTTGTCGACCGGCGCGCCGCAGGCTTCCAGCACCGCCAGGGCGTCGCCTTTCGCGTCGAGCGCATCGGCCGCGCGCGCCGTCTCCGCCCAATGGCGCGGAACGACCAGCCCGGCACGCAGGCCCGCCGCAACCTGCCGCTGCCCCTCCGGCGTGTCGTCCTGATACTGCGGACCGACCTCGAACAGCGCGACGTCGCCCAGGGCGCGGTCGGCGTTGCGCGCGGCGGCCGCGACCAGGGTGGGCAACACGGCCGGGCGCATGACATCGAGATCGGCCGAAATGGGGTTGTCCAGGCGCAGCGACTCCGGCGCCCCGCCGAACAGCGCGGCCTGCTGCGCCGAAATGAAGGAGAAGGTCACCGCCTCTTCCAACCCGCGCCAGGCGAGCGCCGTGCGCGCGTGGGAGGCGCGCCGCTGCGCCAGGGTCAGAACCGCCTGGGGCAGGTCGCCGTCGCGTGCCAGCGGGCGCACGGGAATGTCGTCGAAACCGTGGATGCGCGCGACCTCCTCGACCAAACAGGCCTCGTCCTCGATGTCGTTGCGCCAGGTCGGCGTGGTGACGTTGAGGACGGCACCGTCGTTCTCGACGTCGAAGCCGAGATCGCCCAGGATCCGTTCCTGGGCGCTGCCTTCCAGCGGCAGGCCGACAAGGTCGCCCATGCGCGCGGCGCGCAGCGCGATGCGGCGACGGTTGTCGGGCACGGCACCGGCGGCGACCACGTCGCTCGCCTCGCCGCCGCAAACTTCGAGGATCAGGCGGCTCGCCACCTGCACGCCCCAGACCGCCGATTGCGGGTCGAGTCCACGCTCGAAGCGATAGCGGGCGTCGGACAGTATGCCGAGCGTGCGTCCGGTGACCGCCACCGACACCGGATCGAAGAGTGCCACCTCGAGGAAGACGTTGCGCGTGGCCTCGGAACAGCCGGAGTGCTCGCCGCCCATGACGCCGCCGATGCCCTGAACGCCCGCGCGGTCGGCGATGACCACCATGCCGGAGCGCAGCTCATAGGTCTCGCCGTCGAGCGCCAGGATCGTCTCGCCCGAGCGCGCCAGGCGCATGGTGGGGTCGCCGTCCAGCTTGTCGGCGTCGAAGACGTGGAGCGGACGGCCGAGGTCGTAGGTGACGTAGTTGGTGATGTCGACCAGCGCCGAGATCGGCCGCAGCCCGATCGCGCGCAGGCGGTTGCGCAGCCACTTGGGCGAAGGGCCGTTGGTCACGTTGCGGAAGGTGCGCCCGGCGACGTAGGGGCAGAGATACCCCTCGGCGGCCGGCAGGTCGCGTTTCCAGGCGAGCGGGCTCTCGAAGGCGCCGGCGACCGCTGCGGCGTCGAACTCCTTGAGCCGGCCGAGCCCGGCGGCGGCCAGATCGCGGGCGATGCCGTGCACGCCCAGGCAGTCGCCGCGGTTGGGCGTGACGGCGATCTCGATCACCGGATCGTCGAGGCCGAGCAGTTCGGCGAAGGCGGCGCCGAGCGGCGCGTCCTCGGCCAGCTCGATGATGCCCTCGTGCTCGTCCGAGAGGCCCATCTCCCGCTCGGAGACCAGCATGCCGTTGGAGGCCTCGCCGCGGATCTCGCCCGCCTTGAGCACCATTTCGGTGCCCGGGATGTAGCTGCCGGCCGGCGCGAAGACGCCCTTCATGCCGCTGCGCGCATTGGGCGCGCCACAGACCACCTGGACCTCGCCTTGCGCCGTTTCGACGATGCAGACCTTGAGGCGGTCGGCGTTGGGATGCGGCCGCGCCTCCTTGACGCGGGCGACGGTGAAGGGCGCCAGTTCGGCAGCCCGGTCCTCGACGCCCTCGACCTCGAGCCCGATCATCGGCAGCTTGTCGACGATCTCGTTCAGGGTCGCGTCGGTTTCCAGATGGTCGCGCAGCCAGCCGAGGGTGAACTTCATCGCGGCCTCCTCAGAGCCCGCGCACCAGGCTGGGCACCTCGAGCGGCACGAAGCCGTAGTGGCGCAGCCAGCGCAGGTCCGACTCGTAGAAGGTGCGCAGGTCGGGAATGCCGTACTTCAGCATGGCGATGCGCTCGATGCCCATGCCGAAGGCGAAACCCTGATAGCGCAGCGGATCGATGCCGCAGTTCTGCAGCACCTTGGGGTGCACCATGCCGCAGCCGAGAATCTCCAGCCAGTCCTTGCCCGGCCCGATGACGAGCTGGCCGCCCTCGCGGCTGCAGCCGATGTCGACCTCTGCCGAAGGCTCGGTGAAGGGAAAGTAGCTGGGCCGGAAGCGCACCGGCAGATCATCGACGCCGAAATAGGCGCGACAGAAGCCGATCAGGGTGCCCTTGAGCTGGGCCATGGTGGTGGTCTCGTCGACCACCAGACCCTCGACCTGGTGGAACATGGGCGAGTGGGTGGCGTCGTGGTCGGCGCGGAAGGTCCGGCCCGGCACGATGATGCGGATCGGCGGCTTGCTCGCCAGCATGGTGCGGATCTGCACCGGCGAGGTATGGGTGCGCAACACCTTGCGGCTGCCCTCTTCGTCGGGCCGCAGGTAGAAGGTGTCCATGTCCTGGCGCGCCGGGTGTTCGGGCGGAATGTTGAGGGCGGTGAAGTTGTAGTAGTCGTCCTCGACATGCGGCCCTTCGGCGACCGTGAAGCCCATTTCGCCGAAGATGGCGACCAGCTCCTCCATGGTCTGTCCGATGGGGTGCAGCCGTCCGACGCGCTGCGGGCGCGGCGGCAGGGTGACGTCGAACCGCTCGGCCGCCAGGCGCGCCTCCAGCTCGGCGTCCTCGAGCCGCGCCTTGCGCGCCTCGATGGCCTCGGCCACGGCGTCCTTCACAGCGTTCAGCGCCTGTCCGGTCGCCTTGCGCTCCTCCGGCGCGAGCTTGCCGAGGGTCTTCATCAGGCCGGTGATGCGGCCCTTCTTGCCGAGCGCGCGCACGCGCACCTCTTCGAGGGCCTGCAGGTCAGCGGCCTGCGCGACCTCCTCGAGCAGATCGGCGCGCAGCCGCTCCAGATCGTCCATGCCGTTATCGTCCCGCATCGTGCGTCATCCTTTGCTGGCCGGCCCGGGTCCGGCGGCGGATGACGGACACGGGGGTGCGCGGCCCGTCCCGGCGGCGTCTAGCTTCGCGCCAGCGCCGACTGGGCCTGTTCGACCAGCGCCTTGAAGGTGGCCGGTTCGCGCACCGCCAGATCCGACAGCACCTTGCGATCCAGCTCGACCCCGGAGCGCTTCATGCCGTTCATGAACTGGGCGTAGGTCAGTCCGTGCTCGCGCGCCGCGGCGTTGATGCGCTGAATCCACAGGCTGCGGAAATTGCGCTTGCGCACGCGGCGGTCGCGGTAGGCGTACTGCAGGCCCTTCTCGACCCGCTCGATGGCAACCCGATAGACGTTCTTGCCGCGGCCGCGATAGCCCTTGGCGAGACGGATGACCTTCTTGTGACGGGCGCGGCTGGTGACGCCGCGCTTGACTCGAGCCATGGCTGAACCTCGCTGCGACTAGGCGTTGGGCAGGAAATGGCGCAGCACGATCCGGGCGTCGCTGGGCGCCAGGATCTTGGTGCCGCGCGCCTTGCGCTTCATCTTCTGGGAGCGCTTGCGCAGATTGTGCCGCTTGTAGGCCGGATTGACCTTGACCCTGCCGGTCGCGGTGAGGCGGAAACGCTTCTTGGCGCCGCTCTTGGTCTTGATCTTGGGCATTTCGCTGTCCTTTTCGTGGTCCCGCGGCGAGCGACCCGCAAGAGCGGGCGGCGAGGCTGCAGGGACTGACGCTGTTGCTGGGCGAACACGGCATGCCACAGGGCCGGCCCGCCCGATCCGAAGGCCCGAGGTTATAGCGACGGGTCCGGGCGAATGCAAGGCCGCCGGGCGGCCGGTCAGAGAGCCCCTGGGACTGTGGGCGAGGCGTGCTATAAGCGGCGGCGAGCCCCGAAAAAGGGGCACAAGACGCCAGCCCAGCCGAGGGAGCCGCGAGCCATGGCCGACCGGGCCACCAGCCTGCCGTCCGCGAACGGGACCGCCGCCGGCGCCGTCGGAGAAGGCCATTCCACCGGGATCCTGCCGGCACAGTCGATCCGCGAGGCGATCGGACGCGGCCTGGTCCTGGCCGACGAGCCGATCGGCGAGGACCAAATCCAGCCGGCCAGCCTCGACCTTCGCCTGGGCGACGTCGCCTACCGCGTCCAGGCCAGCTTCCTGCCCGGGCCCGGGGCCAGCGTCCAGGACAAGCTCGACGGACTGTCGATGCACAGGGTCGACCTGGCCGCCGGCGCGGTGCTGGAGAAGGGCTGCGTCTACATCGTGCCGCTGCGCGAGCGCCTGCGGCTGCGCAAGCGCATCTCGGCGGTCGCCAACCCGAAGAGCTCGACCGGGCGGCTCGACATCTTCGCAAGGATCATCACCGACGAAGCGATGGAATTCGACCAGGTGCGCGAAGGCTATGCCGGCCCGCTGTGGGCCGAGATCTCGCCGCGCTCCTTCAGCGTCCTGGTCGGCGCCGGCGCGCGCCTGGTGCAGCTCCGCCTCAAGCAGGGTTCGCCGCGCGGCGGCGAAAGCGCCCTGCGCCGCCTGCACGAGGAAGTGAAGCTGATCGAAGGCACCGCCGAGGAGGTCCAGATCCGCGGCCGCTCCCTGGCGGTCACCCTCGACGTTGCCGGCAGCGGGCCGGACGACATCATCGGCTACCGGGCCAAGAAGCACACGCCCCTGATCGACATCGCACGGGTCAACCACTACGAGCCGCTCGAGTTCTGGGAGCCGGTGCACCCGGGCCGCGCCGGCGGCATCATTCTGGATCCGGACGACTTCTACATCCTGGCCTCCAAGGAGTCGGTCAAGGTGCCGCCGGATCACGCCGCCGAGATGATCGCCTACGACACGCTGGTCGGCGAGTTCCGGGTCCACTACGCGGGCTTCTTCGATCCGGGCTTCGGCCACGCCGAAGGCGGCGGCGCCGGCAGCCGCGCGGTGCTCGAGGTGCGCTCGCACGACGTGCCCTTCCTGGTCGAGGACAGCCAAGTCGTCGGCTGGCTGGTCTACGAACGGCTGACAGCGCGCCCCGACAAGCTCTACGGCACCAGCATCGGCTCGAGCTATCAGCAGCAGCGGTTGGCGCTCAGCAAGCAGTTCAAGCGGCCGCCAGGGCCGTGAGCGGGCGCCGTCCGGCGCGCGCGTCATCCAAGCAGGTGGACCGGCCCCGGCGCGGCCGCTGCGACGCCGGGGAGCGAGGCCCTACCTGGGCGCCATCACCATGACCATCTGGCGCCCCTCGAGCTTGGGGAACTGCTCGACCTTGGCGACATTCTCGAGCTCGCCGGAGACCTTCTCGAGGACCGCCAGCCCCAGTTCCTGGTGCACCATCTCGCGCCCGCGGAAGCGCATGGTGACCTTCACCTTGTCGCCTTCCTCCAGGAACTTGTGGATCGAGCGCATCTTCACCTGATAGTCGTGTTCGTCGATGTTGGGGCGCATCTTGATCTCTTTGACATCGATGATCTTCTGCTTCTTGCGCGCCTCGTTCGCCTTCTTCTGCGCCTCGTACTTGAAGCGCCCGTAATCGAGGATCTTGCACACCGGCGGGTCGGAGTTGGGCGCTATCTCGACCAGATCGAGCCCGGCGCCCTCGGCCTGCAGCAAGGCCTCCCGCGTCGAGACGACCCCGACGTTGTTGCCCTCGGCATCGATCAGGCGGACCTGTGGAACATTTATCTCGTCGTTGACGCGCGGCCCGCTGCGAGAGGGCGCCGCACTTTGCGGTGGACGTGCTATGGAAGTTGCTCCTCGTTCCGTTGAATGCTGGCTCCCGGCGGCGGCGGCGCGGCGCTAAAGCCGGAAGCGAACGCAGATTGGGACTGCCCCCTCCGAGGCAGCCCGGTCAACCTATCCCGGACGACAGCATATCGCGGCCGTTACCTTCCGTCCAAGCCCC
>CAZDBC010000170.1:0-6875 GCA_964503295.1 uncultured Kiloniellaceae bacterium
GGCGCGCGAACTGATCGAACGCCTCCAGAAGGCCTCCGACGATGAGATTGCGCAGGGCTTTCTCGCCGGCGACATCGTGCGCCTTGCCCGTGCGCGCAGCGCGGCGACCGGCTGCGGACAGTCGCTCGCCGCCTATGTCGGGGAGGCCGTGACCACTTTCCTCGATCGGGCCAGCGACGAGGAACTGACCGGCGCCATGGGCGCCATGCACGACGACCCCAGCCCGGGCGACCGGCTCGTCGAACGGGCGCTGGACTGGCGGTTGGCGCAGGATCGCTCGTGAGCGGCCCCCTTCTCGCGCCGCATCGCAGGAAGAGGCCGCGATGATCCGGCATATCGTGTTCTTCAGCGCGCGCGATGCCGGCGATCTCGACCGTATCGAGGAGGGCCTGTCGCTTCTCAGGCGCATCGGGGCCGAGATCGCGGGAGTCCGCCGACTGGAAGTCGCCCGCAACCGGCGGATCGACAGCCTGTCGCGCGAAGTCGACATCGTCGTCTACGGCGAGTTCGACGACGAGGCCGCGCTGGAGCGTTTCAAGACCCATCCACTGTACGAGGAGTCGATCGCCCGGGTTCGGCCCTTGCGCGACCTGCGCATTGCCGCCGACATCCAGGCCGACTGAGCCGGGGTGGTCCGGCTGGTTCCGGGCCCGGGGCCACAACCGTCGGCCCGGGATCCGAAGGCGCGCCCGCCGCGCCTTGTGCCCGGATGACCGGCTCCATATGGTGCGCGCACGTTTCGTCCGCATGACTTTCGCCCACCCAGGCACCGCTGCGCGTCCGATGGCAATCTCCTACCGCTTCGAGGGCCCGCCCGAGCCAGGCGTCCTGACCGCGGTCGCGCGCGGGGTCTTCTGGCTGCGCCAGCCCCTGCCCTTCGCCCTCGATCACGTCAATCTCTGGCTGCTCGAGGACGGCGATGGCTGGACCGTGGTCGACACCGGCCTCGCGACGGACGACAGCAGGGAGATCTGGGAGACGGTCTTCGCCTCATACTGTCGAGATCGGCCGATCACGCGGATCGTCGTCACGCATTTTCACCCCGATCACGTCGGGCTCGCCGGCTGGCTGACCGAAAGATGGCGTGCGCCGCTTTTGATGACGCGCAGCGAGTGGCTCACCGCGCGCCTCTTCGCCCTCGACAGCGGACCGGAAATGATCGAGCGGCAGATCGCTTTCTACCGTCGCGCCGGCTGCGACCACGACTACCTCGAGGCAATAGAGCGCCGTGGGCCCGCCTACGTGAAGCTGGTCAGCGGCATACCGCCGGCTTTCGCGCCGATCCACCAGGACGACTGCCTGGAAATCGGCGGTCGTCGCTGGCGGGTTCTCGTCGGCCGCGGCCACGCGCCGGAACAGGCCTGCCTGTTCACCGACGACGGGCCGCTGCTGATCTCCGCGGACCAGGTCCTGCCGCGCATCTCGCCCAATGTCGCGGTCCAGATGTCGGAGCCCGAAGCCGAGCCGCTCGGCCGATTTCTCGATTCCCTGCGGCGTTTCGCCGAACTCCCGGCATCGACGCTCGTGCTGCCCTCTCACGGTATTCCCTTCGAGGGGCTGCACCCGCGCATCGAGGCCCTGCTGCGTCATCATGAAGAGCGATTGAAGCGGCTGGAAGCGGCCCTGGGAGAGCCGCTGAGCGCCATGGAGGCGGCCCGCGTGCTGTTCGACCGCCCGCTTGACGTTCACCAGACGGGCTTCGCGGTCGGCGAGACCCTCGCCCATCTGCATCACCTCATGGCCGCGGGCAAGGTGCGCAGGACGGCCGGCGGCGACGGCGTCGACCGCTATCGCACGCTCGGCAGCAGCGCGGCGGGCGTTTAGACCGTCGCCACCGGTGTCACCGGCGAACCGACCGCACCGGGCAGGCGCAAGGGCGGCGCGGTCAGGAGGAAGCGGTTGCGCTTGGCGGCCCTGAGATAAGCGGCGAGTTCGCTGAGGTACCAGAGCTCGCCCAGGTGAACGCCGAGCTTGACCAGGCAGTGCTCGTGGAGCGGCATGGCCAGGCGTGACTCTGGCGCCGGCTCCGCGGGCAGCGCCTCGACTGCGTAGTTGTCGGCGATCAGGGCCGCCAGGCCGCTTTCGTCGATCCATTTCAGGAGGCGCGCGTCGCGCCCGTTCAGCGCCGCGCAGGAGCCCTTCAGCACGTCGACTGATGGCCGACCGCCCATGTCCAGCACGAGCTGGGCAAAGCCGCTGTGCAGGCAGACCATGTCGCCCGGCTCGACCGCGACCCCGTCGGCCTCGATGATGCGCATGAGCCGCTCGTAGCCGATCGCTTCGCGCGCGCGCCCGACATGGGCGTGCAGGTCGATCATCACGGCGCGCCCCTGGACGCAGCGCTCGGCCATCTTCTCGATGCCGAGCCGGTGCGCCGCCACGCCTTCGAAGCCGGCGCAGGCACCGTCGCTGTCGTCCGGCCCGACGATGTCTTCGCCGCCGCGCCAGCCGTTGTAGTACACGATCTCCGCGACGCCGTCGCCATCGGCGTCGAACAGGGTGCCGACATGAGACAGGGCGTCCCACTGCGTCGAGTACTGCAGGTGAAGCAGCACCGCATCGTCGCAGACCACGTCGGTCAGTCCGGCTTCCTCGCGCGCCAGGGCGAAGTTGTAGTTCGCCTCGCCGTTGCGATCGGTCGCGAAGCGTCGCGGCGGGTGCCGGCGCGGGTTGAGCAGATTACCGCCGGGATAGTCGAGCGGCAGGCTGAGGCAGAAGCAGCGGCCCTCGCGCACCTCGGCGATCCCCTGGCGCACCTTCTCCGGCGTTATCAGATTGAGGCGGCCGGCCTCGTCGTCCGGCCCGAAGTCGCCCCAGTTGGCACCCTCAGGTTTTCGTCTCCAGCGCAAAAGTCCCCTCCCCCGGCTCGCCGCCCGGCCGGTTCAGTGAGCCGCCGCGGCCGCCGCACCTGCGGCCAGCCGGCGCTCCCAGGCCAGCGCGCTTTCGACGATAACGCCAAGATCGTCGAAGCGCGGCCGCCAGCCGAGCACCTCGCGAATCCGCCCGGCGGCGGCAACCAGCTCGGCGGCATCGCCGGGGCGCCGCGCCACCGTGCGCACAGGCAGGCGCCGGCCGGCGGCCGCCTCGACTGCCGCGACCACCTCGCGCACCGAATAGCCGCGCCCGTAGCCGCAGTTGAGCAGCAGGCTGTCGCCGCCCCCTTCGAGGTGGCGCAGCGCGAGCAGGTGGGCCTCGACGAGGTCGGTCACGTGGATGTAGTCGCGCACGCCGGTGCCGTCGGCGGTCGGATAGTCGTCGCCGTAGATCAGCAGCTCCTCGCGTTGGCCCAGTGCGACCTGGCAGGCTACCTTGATCAGGTGGGTGGCGGCCGGGTTACGCTGGCCGCTGCGCCCCTCCGGGTCGGCCCCGGCAACGTTGAAATAGCGCAGGATCGCGAATTTCAGCGCCGGCTCGGCGGCCGCCGCGTCCTGCAGCATGCGCTCGGTCATCAGCTTGGAGGCACCGTAGGGATTGAGCGGCGCGGGCGGCGCCTCCTCGTCCACCGGCAGGCGCGCGGGCGTGCCGTAGACCGCCGCGGTCGAGGAAAAGATGAAACGTCGCACCCCGGCCGCCGCGCAGGTCTCGATCAGCGCATGGCTGTTGACCGTGTTGTTGCCGTAGTAGGCGAGCGGCTGCGCGACCGATTCCGGCGCGACGATGCTGCCGGCGAAATGCATGACGCTGGCGATCCGGTGGCGTTCGAGGAGCCGAGCCACGGTCCCGGCGTCGCCGACGCTGCCTTCGACCAGCGCGACGCCGGACGGCACCGCCGCCCGGTCCCCGGTCGAGAAGTCGTCGAGCACGACCACCGGCAATCCGGCCGCCTGCAGGGCGAGGACCGCGTGGCTGCCGATGTAGCCGGCGCCGCCGGTCACCAGGACGCTCTCGCCGGTCACGGCACAGCATCCTGGGGGGGCTGCGCGGCGAACAGCGCGCGCAGCGCGTCGTGGGGCAAGGCGGGCACGAAATGGCCGTCGCGGCCGGTCATGTCGCGGTTGGCGACGAGGCTGTTCAGGATCGCCTCTTCGGTCGCCTGGGCAACGCCCGCGAAGAGAGTGTCGATCGTCGGCGTGTCGGGCAGAAAACGCGCCGTGCATGGGCCGCCATTCCCGAAGGATTCGGCGTTGGCCGTCGAAAAGGCGAGGAAGAGGTCGCCGGAGCGGTGATTGGCCAGCCCGCCGGTGCGCGCCATGCCCAGTGCCGCGCGCTTGGCCAGCCGCTCGAGCTGGTGCGGCAACAGGGGCGCATCGGTCGCGACCACGCAGATGATGGACCCGCCGTCCCCGCTGCGCCGCTCTTGCGGCCCCGGCCGCACGGCCGGCAGCGGCAGATCCCGGCCGAGGCTGCGCCCGCGGATCGTCAGCTCCTCGCGCCCGCCGAAGTTGGCCTGAACGAACACGCCGACCGTGAACTCGAGGTCCCCATAGGCGACAAGCCGCGAGGCGGTCCCTGACCCGGCCTTGAAGTCGAAGCTCTTCATGCCGGTCCCGCCGCCCACGCTGCCCTCCGAGATCGGCCCATCGGTCGCGACTTCGATCGCTGCGACGACATGCTCGACCCGGACGTGGAAGCCGTTGATATCGTTCAGAAAGCCGTCGTAGGTCTCGGCCGCGACCGGAAGCGCGAAGTCCTCGGCAAGGCGCTGATCGAGGTGCGTCGAGAGCCATTCGACGGTGGCGTCGCGGGCAACGCCGCAGGAATGGGTGTTGGTGACGGTCAGCGGCCCGCTGAAGTGGCCGCACTCCCGGATCCAGTGGACGCCGCTCATCTCGCCGTTGCCGTTGAGGCTGAAGAAGCCCGCGAAGACCGGCGTCAGCAGCTCGGCCCTTGCCCGCGGCAGGATCGCGGTAACGCCGGTGCGCACGGGTCCTTGCCCGACCTTCAGCGCGCCCTCGCCGGACATCAGCGTGACGTAGCCCACGGCCACGCCCGGCACGTCGGTGATGGCGTTGTTGCCGCCCGGTCGGCCGTCGAACGGGAGTCCGAGCGCGCGCGCCCGCGCAAGACCGTCCGGCGTCTCGAGGTGGGCCCGGTTATTGCCCCTCCCGGCCATCGTTGACTCCCTTTCGGACCTATCTCAGGATGATCGGCGTCTGGGGACCGCCGCGACCCGCAACGAGTCGTACGCATTCAAGCTTTAAGCGCTGCGCAGGGCCGGTTGCAAGCGTCGGGCGGAACGAAAGAACCTCCGGTGGCCTGCATAGGCAAGGGCCGCCTTCAAGATGGGGAGCAAGATGGCATTCACTCCGAAAGCAGGGGCGTTGGCCCTGGCGCTTGCCGCCAGTGCTGCGCTGTCGCCGCTGGCGAGCACGCCGGCCAGTTCCGAAACGCCGCCAAACATGCTCGTCATGGGCATGCGCGTCGACGATATCATTACCCTCGATCCGGCCGAGGTCTTCGAGCTCTCGGCCGGCGAGATCATCGCCAACATCTACGACCGCGTCATGATGTTCGAGCCGGAAGACCTCTCCACGCTCGTCGGCGGGGTGGTCGAAAGCTGGGAGATCTCCGACGACGGCAAGACCATAACCTTCACCATGCGCGAGGGCATGACTTTCCATTCCGGCAACCCCGTGCGCGCGGAGGACGCGGTCTATTCGCTGCGTCGCGTGGTCAAGCTGAACAAGACCCCGGCCTTCATCTTCACCCAGTTCGGCTGGAACGCCGAGAACGTCGACGACTTGGTCAAGGTGGTCGGCGACGGACAGTTCTCCATCTCGATCGTGGAGGACTTCTCGCCCGGCCTGGTGCTCAACGCACTGTCCGCGGGCGTCGGCTCCGTCGTCGATCAGAAGCTTCTGGAGGAGCACGCGCAGGACGGCGACATGGGCTATGCTTGGCTGAAAAACAGGAGCGCGGGCTCGGGCGCCTTCTCGCTGCAGGAATGGAAGGCCAACGAGTCGGTCATCCTTAACAGCAACCCGGACTATCGCCACGGGGAACCGGCGATGAAGCGCGTGATCATCCGCCACCTGCCCGAGCCGGCGGCCCAGCGCCTGCTGCTCGAGGAAGGCGACATCGACATGGCGCGCACCCTTACGCCGGACCAGATCGCCGGCCTCGCCGACGAGGAGGACATCGTCGTCGAGCTCTTCCCGAAGGCGACCCTGATCTATATGGCCGCGAACACCAGCAACGAGATCCTCGGCAAGCGCAAGGTGCAGCAGGCCCTCAACTATCTGGTCGACTACCAGGGCATGGCCGACAGCTTCCTGCGCGGCCAGTTCAAGGTCCATCAGTCGTTCTGGCCGTCGGGACTGTGGGCCTCGGCCGACGACAAGCCCTATTCGCTCAACGTCGAGTACGCCAAGAGCCTGCTCGCCGAGGCCGGCCATCCGGACGGCTTCGAGGTCACGATCGACAGCCTGAACACCTCGCCCTACATGGAGATCGCCCAGTCGCTCCAGCAGACGCTCGGCATGGCGGGCATCAAGGCCGAGATCGTGCCCCAGGACGGCTCCGCGCTGTGGCCGAAGTACCGCGCCCGGCGCCACGGGCTGATCCTCGCGCGCTGGTCGCCGGACTACGTCGATCCGCATTCCAACGCGGACTCGTTTGCGCACAACCCGGACAATTCCATGGAGGCGCAGTTGACCGGCGTCCTGGCCTGGCGCAACGCCTGGGCCGACGAGGGCGTCAACGCGCTGGCGGTCGCGGCACGCAACGAGCGCGACCTGGAACGCCGGGAGGGGCTTTACAACGCCCTGCAGCGGATCCACCAGCGGGTCTCGCCGTTTGCGATCATGTTCCAGCAGAACGAGCAGGTCGCGCGCCACGAGAACGTGAAGGGCTTCGTCTCGGGGTCGAACTTCGACCTCGTGTTCTACCGCAACGTGACCAAGTAGGACACGCAACCGAGTAGGACCGGCCGGCAC
>CAZDBC010000171.1:0-6830 GCA_964503295.1 uncultured Kiloniellaceae bacterium
GCATCGCCAACGGAATCATGAAGGTGTACGGCGAGTCCATCTATCAGGCCAACGATCTCAAGGTGGGGCTCTTCACCTCGGCACCGGAAAGCGCCTAGGATCGGCGCCAGCGGCCGGCAGGCCGCGCAAGCCGGTACTGCAATCCCGGCGTCGCACCCATTCCGGCAGGCGCAGGCGCCGCGGAACTCGGGTGCCCGACGCCCCTCGAAAGGCGGAGCATGCGGCGCGTCGTCGTCACCGGACTGGGCATCGTCTCCAGCATCGGGAACAACAAGGAGGAAGTGGCCCAGTCTCTGCGCAAGGGGCGATCGGGCATCGCCTTCTGCGACACCTACGCGGAGATGGGCTTTCGCAGCCACGTGCACGGCGCGATCTCGCTCGATCTCGACAGCGCGGTCGACCGCAAGCTGCGCCGCTTCATGGGCGACGGCGCGGCCTACAACTACGTCGCCATGAACGAGGCGATCGCCGACGCCGGCCTGACCGAAAAGGAAATCTCGAACGAGCGGACCGGCCTCGTGATGGGCTCGGGCGGCCCCTCGACGTCCAACCAGGTGCTGGCGGCGGACCTGGCCCGCAACAAGGGGCCGCGGCGCGTCGGGCCTTATATGGTGCCGCGCTGCATGTCCTCGACCAACTCGGCCAACCTGGCCACCGCGTTCAGGATCAAGGGCCTCAGCTACTCGATCTCCTCGGCCTGTTCGACCTCGGCACACTGCATCGGTAACGGCGGCGAACTGATCCAGCTCGGCAAGCAGGACATCGTTTTCGCGGGCGGCGGCGAGGAGCTGCACTGGAGCCTGACCGTCCTGTTCGACGCGATGGGCGCCCTGTCGAGCGACTTCAACGGCGAACCGGAGCGCGCCTCGCGCGCCTACGACGTCAAGCGCGACGGCTTCGTGATCTCGGGCGGCGGCGGCGTCGTCGTGCTCGAGGAACTCGAGCATGCGCGCGCCCGGGGCGCGAAGATCTATGGCGAACTGGTCGGCTATGGCGCGACCTCCGACGGCGTCGACATGGTGGCCCCGTCGGGCGAGGGTGGCGTGCGCTCCATGCGCCTGGCCATGTCCGGCCTGGGCAATACGCCCGTCGACTACGTCAATGCCCACGGCACCTCGACACCGGTCGGCGACATCACCGAACTCAAGGCGATCAAGGAGGTGTTCGGCGCCGACCTGCCGCGCATCTCCTCGACCAAGTCGCTGACCGGCCACTCCCAGGGTGCGACCGGGGTTCACGAGGCGATCTACTCGCTGCTCATGATGGACGGCGGATTTCTCTGCGCCTCGGCGAACATCGACGAGCTGGACCCGGAAGCCGAAGGGTTCCCGATCGTTCGCGAGCTGGAAGAGGACGTCCAGCTCAACTGCGTCCTTTCCAACAGCTTCGGTTTTGGGGGTACCAATGCAACGCTCGTTTTCCGGCGCCACGAAGGCTGACGGCGCAGGCAGCCAGGAAAATGGTCCAGTGACCCGCAAGGGCGCGCTTATGGCCGGCAAGCGCGGGCTGGTCATGGGCGTCGCGAACGACCACTCCATCGCCTGGGGCATCGCCGACGCGCTCGCCAGACACGGCGCGGAACTGGCCTTCACCTACCAGGCCGAGTCCTTCAAGCGCCGGGTCGCGCCGCTCGCCGAACAGGCCGGCTCGCAGCTGGTTCTGCCCTGCGACGTCTCCAGCACCGACGAGATCGGCGCGACCTTCGCCGCGCTCGGCAGCGAGTGGGGCCAGATCGATTTCGTCGTGCACGCCATCGCCTACTCCGACAAGGACGAGCTGAAGGGCCGCTATCTCGACACCTCGCGCGCCAACTTCCGCCGCACGCTCTTGATTTCCTGCTATTCCTTCACCGCCGTCGCCAGGGCCGCCGCGCCGCTTCTGCGCGAGGGCGCCAGCCTGCTGACCTTGACCTACCTCGGCGCCGAGCGGGTCACCCCCAACTACAACGTCATGGGCGTGGCCAAGGCGGCGCTCGAGGCGAGCGTGCGCTATCTTGCAGCCGATCTCGGGCCATCGGGCGTGCGCGTCAACGCCATCTCGGCCGGGCCCATGCGCACCCTGGCAGGTTCCGCCATCGCCGATGCGCGCTTCGTGTTCGGCTGGAACAAGGACCACTCGCCGCTGCGCCGCAACATCTCTCTGGCCGAGGTCGGGGCCGCCGGGCTCTATCTCCTGTCCGACTTGTCGAGCGGCGTGACCGGCGAGGTCCACCACGTCGATGGCGGCTACAACATCGTCGGCATCCCGTCGCCGGCCAGCCTGACCGGGACCGACTGAGGCTCGACGGCAACGAGCATCTGCCGTCGCGGTGGCGTCACACAGGCTTGGCTTCGGCCATCGACGATATGTCCGCCGCGACGCACATCCACAGCATCGCCCACCTGCTCGACCAGTTGTATGCGCTCGGCGTGCGCAGCGCGGATGTGTTGCTGGTGCACGCCTCGTTCCGCGCCGTACGGCCGCTCGAGAACGGCCCGCTCGGACTGATCGAGGCATTGTCGCGAAGCCTCGGGCCAGCCGGTACCCTGGTGATGCCGTCTTGGACCGGCGACGATGAGGCGCCCTTCAATCCAGCGACAACGCCGGCGGCAGCCGATCTCGGCGTGACCGCCGACTGCTTTTGGCGCCTGCCGGGCGTCAGGCGCAGCAGCCACCCTTTCGCCTTCGCCGCGCGAGGACCTCGGGCCGCGGAGATCGTTGCCGACGGCCTTGCCCTTCCGCCCCACCAAAGCGCCAGTCCGGTGGGCCGTGTGCACGAGGCTGACGGTCGGATCCTGCTGCTCGGCGTCGATCACGATGCCAACACGACACTTCATCTGGCCGAGCTTCTGGCAGCCGTCCCCTATCGGCGGCCCAAGCACATCACCGTTCTGCGCGACGGCGAGGCTTGTCGTATCGCCTATTTCGAGAACGATCACTGCTGTCAGCGCTTTCGCCTTGCTGGCGATTGGCTCCGCGATGCCGGCCTGCAAAAGGACGGAGCGGTCGGCCACGCGCAGGCGACGCTGATGCGCGCGCGGGACCTGGTCGAGATCGTCTTGGCCCGCCTTGGCGAAGACCCCTTCGTCTTCCTGCATCCGCCCGAGTCCGGCTGCGCGGAGTGCCTGGACGCCTGGCGCGGCATCGGGGCCTGAGCTGTCCTCTGTTCAGGCGGCCAGCACCGCCAGGACCTCGTCCGGACAGTCTGTGATGATGCAGCCAACGCCAAGCGCAATCAGGCGGCGCGCCTCGAGCGGATCGTTGACCGTATAGACCGCCAGTTCGTAGCCGGCGCCGGTGACCGCGGCGACCACCGCCTCGTCGACCCGTTGCCAGTCCAGGTGCAGGGATCGGCAGGCCAAGGTCGCCGCCTGCTCTCGCCAGTCGGCCGGCAGGCCCTCGGCGATCAGGCCGCGCGGCCAGCCCGGCAGCCGGCGCTGAGCGACCGCGAGGCAATCGGTCTCGAAACTGCTGATCAGGGGCGGCGGCGCCGCCGCGGGCCAGCGCTCGGCCAGCACCGCGACGGCCGCCTCGGCGGTCTCGGCGGCGGTGCCGGCGGTCGGCTTGATCTCCATGTTGGGGCGCAGCCCGCGGGCGAGCAAGAGGTCGAGCGCCTCGGCCAGGGTCGGCACCGGCTCGCCGGCGAAGGCCGGGTCGAACCAGGAGCCGGCGTCGAGGCGCCGCAGCGCGGCCAGACTGGTCTCGGCCATGCGCCCCGGCGTCCCGGTCGTGCGCTCCAGGGTCTCGTCGTGGAACAGCACCGGCACGCCGTCGGCGGTCAGCATGACGTCGAACTCGACCCAGCCGACGCCGCTGTCCGCCGCGGCGCGCAGGCTGGCCAGCGTGTTCTCCGGGGCGTGCGCCTTGGCGCCCCTGTGCGCCATCGCGCGAGGCAGGAGCGGTTCGCCCTTCGTCACGGGCGCCCCCTCCTCGCGCTTTTTGCGCCGGCCTTGCGGCCCGTCAGCTCGCCTTCGCCTCCAGGTCCTCGCCGGTCTCCTGGTCGACCCGCTTCATGGACAGCTTGACCTTGCCGCGCTCGAGCCCGATGCACTTGACCTTCACCCGGTCGCCTTCCTTGACCACGTCGGTCACCGTTGCGACACGCTGGGGCGCCAGCTCGCTGATGTGCACGAGGCCGTCGCGCGCGCCCATGAAGTTCACGAAGGCGCCGAAGTCCATGATCTTGACCACCTTGCCTTCGTAGATCTCGCCGACCTCCGGTTCGGCCGTGATCGAGCGGATCCAGTCGATGGCGGCCTTGCCCTGGCTCTCGTCGACCGCGGCGACCTTCACCGTGCCGTCGTCCTCGATATCGACCTTGGCCCCCGTGGTCTCGCAGATCTCGCGAATGATCTTGCCGCCGGTGCCGATCACCTCGCGGATCTTGTCCTTCGGAATCTGGATCACGGTGATGCGCGGCGCATGGCTCGACACGCCCTCGCGGGACTTGTCCAGCGCCTTGGCCATCTCGCTCAGAATGTGCATGCGGGCGTCGCGCGCCTGCTTGAGCGCGATCTCCATGATTTCGGCCGTGATCGAAGTGATCTTGATGTCCATCTGGAGCGAAGTGACGCCGGCCTCGGTTCCGGCCACCTTGAAGTCCATGTCGCCCAGATGGTCCTCGTCGCCAAGGATATCCGACAACACCGCGAAACGGTCCTGCTCCTTGATCAGGCCCATCGCGATGCCGGCCACGGGGCGCTTCAGCGGCACGCCCGCGTCCATCATCGAAAGCGAGGAACCGCATACGGTGGCCATGGAGGAGGAGCCGTTCGATTCGGTGATTTCGGAGACGATACGCACGGTATAGGGAAAGTCCTCGGCCTTGGGCAGAAGCGGCCGGCACGCGCGCCAGGCAAGCTTGCCGTGGCCGATCTCGCGTCGGCCCGGCGGACGCATGAAGCTCGCCTCACCCACCGAATAGGGCGGAAAATTGTAGTGCAGCATGAAGCGCTCGCGGTACTCGCCCTCGAGCGCGTCGACGATCTGCTCGTCCTGGCCGGTGCCCAGGGTCGTGACCACAAGCGCCTGGGTCTCGCCGCGGGTGAACAGTGCCGAGCCATGGGTCAAAGGCAGCACGCCGACCTTGCAGTCGATCGGCCGGATGTCGCTTGTCGTGCGCCCGTCGATCCGCTCGCCGGTGTCGAGGATGTTGCCGCGCACGATATCGCTTTCGAGCGACTTGAACAGGCCCGATGCCAGCGCCTGCTCCTCTTCCGACAGCGTCGCCAGCGCCGCGTCCTTTGCCGCCGCCACCTTGGTTTGGCGGGCCAGCTTGTCGGGTTCCCGGTAGGCCTCCGTGAGGGGACCGGCGACGGCGCTCTTCAGGCGCTGCTTGAGGTCCTCGATTTCGGGCGCGGGCGCCGGCACCTCGCGCGGCTCCTTCGCGCTGAGCTCGGCGAGCTCGATGATCGCGTCGATGACCGGCTGCATCTGCTCGTGGCCGAAGTTCACCGCGCCGAGCATGATCTCCTCGCTGAGCTCATGGGCCTCGGACTCGACCATCATCACGCCCTCGCGGGTGCCGGCCACCACGAGGTCGAGCTGGCTTTCGGGCACGTCGGACATGCGCGGGTTGAGAACGTACTGCCCGTCCTTGTAGCCGACGCGCGCGCCGCCGATCGGCCCGAGAAACGGCAGGCCGGAAATCGTCAGCGCCGCTGAGGCACCGACCATGGCGACGATATCGGGATCGTTCTCGAGATCGTGGCTGAGGACCGTACAGATGACCTGGGTCTCGCAGTTGTAGCCCTTGGCGAACAGCGGCCGGATCGGCCGGTCGATCAGCCGCGAGGTCAAGGTCTCCTTCTCGGACGGCCGGCCCTCGCGCTTGAAGAACCCGCCCGGGATCTTGCCCGCGGCAAAGGTCTTCTCCTGGTAGTTGACCGTGAGCGGGAAGAAGTCGATGCCCGGCTTGGGCGTCCTCTCGCCGACCGCCGTGCACAGCACGACGGTGTCGCCATAACTAACCATCACTGCGCCGTCGGCCTGACGGGCGACCATTCCGGTTTCCAGCCTGAGCGTGCGTCCGCCCCACTCGATCTCTTTCTTGAATACTTCAAACATCGTCCGTTTCAGTCCTTCCAAATTATAGGCCGGAAGTCGATCGCCGGACCCGCGCAAGCGGCGCCTAGACGCCGCTTACGTCGGCCCGGCCATCCTCAGGCGCCGGTCCGGCCGAAACCCGACGCTTGCAGAAAAATCCGCCGCCCGCGCCCGCCCGCAAAGGCGGCCACGACCGACGGCAACGCCGAATGCGCCGCCGCCCTGCGGCCGCGGCGCCCGGCGTCCTGGTCTGTCGTTGATGCCACGACGTTGCTTGCCGGCGCCGACCTCAGCGCCGCAAGCCCAGGCGTTGAATCAGGCTGTCGTATCGCGCCTTTTCCTTGCGCTTGACATAATCCAGCAGGCGGCGCCGCTGACCCACCATGATCAAGAGGCCGCGGCGCGAATGAAAGTCCTTGTTATGGACCTTCAGGTGTTCGGTCAGGTTGGCGATGCGCTCGGTCAGGATCGCGACCTGGACCTCGGGCGAGCCGGTGTCGCCCTCGTGGGTCGCGAATTCCTTGACGAGTTCGCCTTTGCGTTCAGCGGTTATCGACATCAAAAGCCTCGTCCAGGTCTAGAGGTTGAGTACGCGCAGCGGGCGGAGGTCTCCGGCGTCGTACCGAGCCAGCGCCACCGGCTTGCCGCCGGACATGGCGCAGATAACGTCCCCGTTATCCAGCTGGCTGATGCGCTCGCGGCGGCTGCGGGCCACCATGGACACCGCCTGGCCGTTCCGCAGCCGGACCGCCTCCGCCTCCGTCAGGGCCAGCGCCGGGATGTCGTCCAGCGCGGTCTCGACCGGG
>CAZDBC010000172.1:0-6793 GCA_964503295.1 uncultured Kiloniellaceae bacterium
CCGCCGGCGGCTACGCCAAGGAGATGAGCGACGCCTACAAGAAAAAGCAGGCGGCGTTGATCGCCGAGACGCTGCCCAAGATGGATATCGTCATCACCACCGCGCTGATTCCGGGGCGCCCGGCGCCGCGCCTCGTCACCCGCGAGATGGTGGAGAGCATGAAGCCGGGGGCCGTGGTCGTCGATCTCGCCGTCGAGACGGGCGGCAATTGCGAGCTCAGCAAGCCCGGCAAGGTGGTGTCGGCCGGCTCGGTCAGGATCGTCGGCCACGCCAACGTGCCGAGCCGCCTGGCCGAGGATGCGAGCCGGCTCTACGCGCGCAACCTGCTCAACTTCGTCCAGCTCCTGATCGACAAGGAGAGCAAGTCGATCAAGATCGACGAGGAGGACGAGATCGTCGCGGGAACCCTGGTGACCCGGGGCGGCGCGATCGTTCATCCGGCGCTGCGCAAGGAGCCGGCCGAGCAGCCGGCGATCGAGACCGACAAGGCCGGGGCGCCCGGTCGTCCGGACAGTGCGGCGCTGCAGCCGGGACCGGAGGGGGAAGCAAAGCGCGATGGATAGGGACAGCCTGGTCAAGCAACTGAACGATCTGGCCAACGAGGCGCTCGACCTGTCCGAGCGCGCGGCGGAGCTCGCGGTCGAGGCCACGCGCGTCGCCCCGCAGGCGGCGTCGGACGGCAGCGAACTGTCGCCGCTGGTGATCGGCCTGACGGTGCTGGTGCTGGCGATCTTCGTCGGCTACCACGTCGTCTGGCGCGTGACGCCGGCGCTCCACTCGCCGCTCATGGGCGTCACCAACGCGATCTCCTCGGTCATCATCGTCGGCGCCCTGATCGCGGCGGGCCCGGCCTCTTTCGGGTTCAGCGAGTTCATGGGCTTCCTCGCCGTGCTGCTCGCCTCCGTCAACATTTTCGGCGGATTCATCGTCACGCAGCGCATGCTGCAAATGTTCAAGAGAAAGCCGAAGTGAACGGGGGCCAATGGACATGAGCGTCAACTTCGCGGCCCTTCTCTATCTCGTCGCCTCGGTCTGCTTCATCCTGGCGCTGCGGGGGCTCAGCCATCCCGAGACCAGCCGGACCGGCAATCTCTTCGGCATGGTCGGCATGGCGATCGCCATCCTGACCACGCTCGCCTTGCCGGGCGTGGTCAGCTACTGGCTGATTCTGCTCGGCATCGTGATCGGCGGCGCCATCGGGACGGTGATCGCGCTGCGCATCCGGATGACCGCGCTGCCCCAACTGGTCGCCGCCTTCCACTCGCTGGTCGGTCTGGCGGCGGTCTTCGTCGGCGCGGCGGCCTTCTACAAGCCGGAGGCCTACGGCATCGGCACCGCCGGCGACATTCATCTCAGCAGCCTGATCGAAATGTCGATCGGCGTGGCCATCGGCGCGATCACCTTCACCGGCTCCGTGGTCGCCTTCGCGAAGCTGCAGGGCCTGGTCAGCGGGAAGCCGCTGATCTTCGCCGGTCAGCACATGCTCAACGCGGGGCTCGGGGTCGGACTCGTCATCCTCGTGGTTGCCTTTTCCATCGGGCAATCGGACGTCGCCTTCTGGGCCATCGCGCTGCTCGCCTTCGCGCTCGGCCTGCTGCTGATCCTGCCGATCGGCGGTGCCGACATGCCGGTCGTGATCTCGATGCTCAACTCCTATTCGGGCTGGGCGGCCTGCGGCATCGGCTTCACGCTGGAGAACAACCTGCTGATCATCACCGGTGCGCTGGTCGGCTCGTCGGGCGCCATCCTCAGCTACATCATGTGCAAGGGGATGAACCGCTCGATCATCAACGTGATCCTCGGCGGCTTCGGCACCGAGACCGATGCCGCGGCGGCGGCCGACCAGGAGCGCGGCAACGTCAACAGCGGTTCGGGCGAGGATGCGGCCTTCCTGATGGAAAACGCCGCTTCCGTCATCATCGTGCCCGGCTATGGCATGGCGGTGGCGCAGGCCCAGCACGTGCTGCGCGAGATGGGGGACCTGCTGAAGGCCAAGGGCGTTCGGGTGCGCTACGCCATCCATCCGGTGGCCGGGCGCATGCCGGGACACATGAACGTGCTGCTCGCGGAGGCCAACGTGCCCTACGACGAGGTCTTCGAGATGGACGAGGTCAACCGCGACTTCGCCTCGACCGACGTCGCCTTCGTGATCGGCGCCAACGACATCACTAATCCCGCCGCCAAGACCGATCCCAAGTCGCCGATCTACGGGATGCCCGTACTCGACGTCGAGAAGGCGCGCCACGTCCTGTTCGTCAAGCGCTCCATGGCGAGTGGCTACGCCGGCGTCGAGAACGAGCTGTTCTTCCGCGACAACACCATCATGCTGTTCGGCGACGCCAAGGCAATGTGCGAGAAGATCGTCAAGGCCCTGGAGGCCTGACGCGGGGCCCTGGGGCCCGTCGCCTGTTACATTGACAACATTGTCGGACAACGGCCGGAAACAGAGCCGGCGCATCTTCCGCTGCGCCGCCGCCCGCCTCGGGCGGCGGCTTCCTGCTTCGCATATTGGGAGAAGGACAGGTGGAAGATTCGTTAGTTCACATTCGTCTTGCGACCGAGGGCGATTGCCCGCAGATCGATGCCCTGCATCGGGCCTCGGTGCTGGTTCTCAACAAGGGCCACTACACGTCCGCCCAGCGCACGGCCCTGTTGCGGCACGTCGCCGACTCCTACCCGCACAACGTCGCGGACCGCAGCTACTTCGTCGCGGAAGTCGACGGGCGGATCATCGGCACCGGCGGCTGGTCGTGCCGGCCGTTCGAGCTCGCCCGAGGCGTACCGGGCGCGGCGGCCGCCTGGACGGGCACGGCCACCACCACCCTGACGCAGGGTGCGGCTCGGATCAGCGCGGTCTTCGTCCATCCCGGCTGGACGCGCCGCGGCGTCGCCTCGCGCCTCGTCGCCCATGCCGAGCGTGCGGCGGCCCAGGCCGGCTATACCGCCTTCGAACTGATCGCCACGCTGACCGGCGTGCCGCTCTATTGCCGGCTCGGCTACGGCGTTGTGCGGCGCATCGAACTGTTCCTGTCGGAAGGCGAGATCCTGCCGGCCGTGCACATGGCCAAGCAGGCCAGCAGTGCCGTGGCGGCGCCGACGGCCGCCTGAGTGGGCCGTGGCGCACCGCCGCGGGCGCACATGTGAAAAGGGCCGCGCCCGGCGCGGCCCTTTAACTTGGCTTGTTCCGTTGGGCCCGGTCTCTTCGGCTCAACCCGACTGTCGGCATGCCGCAAAGGCGGCCTGGTCAGTCGGCCCGATCGGGCGGCGAGGAATGCTAGAAGCCCTCGCGGTCCATCCGCTTGCGCAGCAGCTTCCGGTAGCGGCGTACCGCCTCCGCGCGCTCGCGCTTGCGCCGCGCCGACGGCTTTTCGAAGTTGCGGCGCAGCTTCATCTCCCGGAACACGCCCTCGCGCTGCAGCTTCTTCTTCAGGGCGCGCAGGGCTTGGTCGACGTTGTTGTCACGGACATGGACTTGCACGGACGGTCTTAGCTCCTTTCCTCGCTTTGGCGCTGGTGTCCGTCACCTTGGGGTGCCGATACCGCGCCGCCGGCGCTGGCCGTGCCAGCCCGGCAAGGGTTGATCCATTGGGGGCCAACGCCCCTCGCAAAAAAAAGTAGGACTTTTGCACAGGACACACAACCCCGCCGCTGTGAGCCTGTCACAGCGGGGGTTGGCATGGTGATAGCACGCGCCGCCGCCCTTGTGAAGTCCGGCGCTGCGTCTGCGCGGCCCTCGCCTGCGCGGCCCTCTGGCCGGCCGCCTTTACGGCGCGCCGGCTCGGCCTCATATTGCCTCTATGGCCATTCTCAAGATCGCCCGCATGGGACACCCCGTGCTGCGGACCCCGGCCCGTCCGGTCGAGGAGCCCCGCGACCCCGCCCTGCGCCGCTTGGTGGGGGACATGATCGAAACCCTCTATGACGCCGGCGGCACGGGGCTGGCCGCGCCGCAGGTGCACGTCTCGGCACGTGTCCTGGTGTATTTCGTCGGCGCCGAGCGGGCCCGGGCCGAGGCCGCCGTCCAGGCCGAAGGCGAAGACGGCGAGGCGAGCGGGACACGCGACACCGGCCCGGTTCCGCTGACGGTGCTGGTCAATCCGACGCTGGAGCCGCTCGACGAAGGGCTCGAGGACGGCCTGGAGGGCTGCCTCTCGATCCCGGATCTGGCCGGCCTGGTGCCGCGCCACCGGGCGGTGCGCTACCGGGCTGTCGGGCTCGACGGCAACCCGCTGGAGGGGGTGGCGCGTGGCTTTCACGCCCGCGTGCTGCAGCACGAGTGCGACCATCTGGACGGCGTGCTCTATCCTCAGCGCATGCGCGATCTGGGCAGCCTGACCTTCACCGATCAGCTCTCCGCCGCGGCCACTGGCGAGGCCGCCCGGGCGGCTCTCGCCGAGGTGCTGCCCGAGGCCGAAAACGCCGAGTCGCCGGCCCGCACGCCCGAATCGCTCGAGGTGCGGCCGTGACCGAGAGGGCGAACGCGAGCGCGAGCGCGAGCGATCGCTTCGAGGCCCAGCGCGCGGCCCTGCTCGAAGCCATGCTGACCCACGTCGTCTTCGACGGCTGGAGCCAGCGCGCCTTCACCGCCGCCGCCAAGGACCTGGGCCTCAGCCCGGCCGAGGCGGTCAATCTCTTCCCCAACGGCATCGGCGAGGTTGTCGAAGCCTTCAGCGCCGAGTGCGACCGCAAGATGCTGGCCGAACTCGAGACGCTGGACCTCGAATCGATGAAGGTGCGCGAGCGGATCGCCGCCGCGGTGCGCAGCCGCCTCATGGTCATGACGCGCCATCGCGAGGCGGTGCGGCGCGGGCTGAACTATTTCGCCCTGCCGCCGCACGGCGGGCGCGGCCTGCGCTGCCTCTATCGCACCATCGACACCATCTGGTACGCCGCAGGCGACCGCTCGACCGACTATAATTTCTACACCAAGCGCCTGCTGCTGGCCGGGGTCTACTCCTCGACCCTGCTCTACTGGCTGAACGACCAGTCGGAGGGCTTCGAATCGACCTGGCGCTTCCTCGACCGGCGCATCGACGAGGTTTTGAAGGTCGGCGGGACTCTGGGCAAGGGCATCGGCCGGCTGCTCGACCTGCCCGACCGTCTCTTCGCCGGCCGGACCCGCCGTGCGCGCGGCATGCGCCGGCCCGGAGAGCCGCGCTAACCGACCTTGCCCGCGCGCGGGCTCAGGCGGGTGACGTGGCCCATCTTGCGGCCGGGCCGCGCCTCGGCCTTGCCGTAGAGGTGCAGCCTGGCGCCGGGGTCCGCGACGAACTCCCGCCAGCGCTCGACCTCGTCGCCCAGCAGGTTCTTCATCACGGCGTCGGAATGGCGCCGCGGGTCGCCCAGCGGCAGGCCGGCAATTGCGCGCGCGAACTGCTCGAACTGCGAGGTCACGCAGGCGTCGATGGTCCAGTGGCCCGAGTTGTGCGGCCGCGGCGCCAGTTCGTTGACCAGCGCACGGCCGTCGCGGGTGACGAACATCTCGACCGCGACCAGCCCGACCAGCCCGAGCGCCTCGGCGATGCGCAGCGCCGTTCGCTCCGCTTCCGCCGCCAGGTCCGGCCCGATCGGGGCGGGGGCGATGGTTTCGTCCAGGATGTGGTTGCGGTGCCGGTTCTCGACCGGCACGTAGGCCGCGCTCTCCCCGGTCGTCCCGCGGGCGACGATCACCGAGATCTCCATGCGGAAGTCGACGAAGGCCTCGAGCACCAGCTCGTGCGCCCCCTCCGGGCCGGCCAGGCGCCGCCAGGCGGCCTCGGCGTCGTCGGCCGGGCCGATCGTAAGCTGCCCCTTGCCGTCGTAGCCGAGCTCGGTGGTCTTGAGCACGGCCGGCCGGCCGAGCTGCGCCAGGGCGTCTACCAGGGCGGCTGGCGTGGGCACCGCGGCATGCGGCGCGACCGGCACCCCGATTCCCTCGCAGAAGGCCTTCTCGCGCAGGCGGTTCTGGCACACCCGCAGGGCCTCCGGCCCGGGACGGACGCTCGCGCCCTGGGCGGCCAGAAAGGCGACCGTCTCGTGCGGAATGTTCTCGAACTCGTAGGTCACGACGTCGACCGCGCGCGCGAAGGCGGCGAGCGCCGCTTTGTCGTCGTAGGCCGCGCGGGTCGAAAGGTTCGTCACCTGGGCGGCCGGCGCATCGGCGTCGGGGCAGAAGACGTGGCAGCGGTAGCCGAGGTTGGCCGCGGCGAGGGCGGTCATGCGGCCGAGCTGGCCGCCGCCCAGCATGCCGATGACGGCGCCCGGCGCCAGCACGGCCGGATCGGGCTGGTCGGCGGTCGCCACGGCTCAGGCGTCGTCGCTCGGCCGCTCGGCCACCGCCTCGCTCTGACGGCGGCGCCAGGCGTCGAGCCGGGCGGCCAGCGCCGGATCGGCCAGCGCAAGCACGGCGGCCGCGAGCAGCGCCGCGTTGATCGCCCCGGCCTTGCCGATCGCCAGCGTGCCGACCGGCACGCCGCCGGGCATCTGCACGATCGACAGCAGGCTGTCCTGGCCCTTGAGGGCGCTGCTTTCGATCGGCACGCCGAACACCGGCAGGGGGGTCAGGGACGCGACCATGCCGGGCAGGTGGGCGGCGCCGCCGGCGCCGGCGATGATGACCTTCAGGCCGCGCTCGCGCGCGCCTTCGGCGTAGTCGACCATGCGCCGCGGGGTGCGGTGGGCGGAGACGATGCGCGTCTCGTGCGGGACCTCGAGCGCGCTCAGGGTCTCGGCGGCATGGCGCAGGGTCGGCCAGTCCGACTGACTGCCCATGATGATGCCGACGAGCGGGGCGGATTCGGGCATGGGCGGCGGC
>CAZDBC010000173.1:0-1277 GCA_964503295.1 uncultured Kiloniellaceae bacterium
AAGCCGAGGGCGTGGTCAGCCCGGCCAATCACGTCGGCAAGCGCGAGGTCCTGCCGCCGGGCGGGTGACCGGCCGGGCCCGCTCGGGCGCCACGAAGGGCCCGGTGCAGGCGTCGCGCGCACGAGACAAAGCTTGAGAGGCGCCACCTTTCCGCCCACATAGGCGGCTAGACGGCAATGGCGGAGCGGCGGCGGCACATGAACGCAGCGATCCCGCGTCCCGCCAGCGAGGACAATGGATGATATTGCATAGACTAAGGGGCGGGACGGCGCGGGCGGCCGGGCTGCTGCTGACGGCCCTGTCTCTGGCCGGGTTTCTGGCCGGGTCTCTGGCCGGCCCGGCGGCGGCCGAGACGGGGGCGGCGGCGTCTTCCCAGTCTTCCGATCAAGTCGAGACGGCCGCGCTCTCGCCGGACGAGGTGGCCCTGGTCAACAAGGCCGAACGCTACCTCAACGAGCTGGACTCGATGCGCGCGCGCTTCGTCCAGGTGTCGTCCGACGGCGCCTTCGCCGAAGGCCGGGTGCTGGTCAAGCGGCCCGGACGCATGCGCTTCGAATACGATCCGCCGGTGCCGATCCTGATGATCGCCGACGGCGTCACCCTGCTCTATTACGACCGCGAGCTGGAGCAGGCGAGCTTCCTGCCGCTGTGGGAGACACCGCTGTGGTTCCTGCTCGGCGAGGAGGTCGCTTTCGACGGCGACATCGAGATCCTGCGCGTCGAACAGGATACCGGCACCCTGACCATCGCCCTGCGCGACGGCGACCGGCCCGACGTCGGCACCGTGACCCTGATTTTCGCCACCAAGCCGCTCGAGCTGCGCAAGTGGATCGTGCGCGACGCGCAGGACGTCACCACCCAGGTCTCGCTGATCGACCCGACCTACGACGTGGCGATCGACAGCGAGGCCTTCTCCTACGACGATCTCGAGTTCGACCGCGCGGCCCGGCCGAGCCAGCGCTGACCGGGAACGGGCGCGGGCTCAGCGCGCCGGCCGTCGCCGCGGCGGCGCGAATCGTTCTGATCTCGGCAAGTAGATGGGGGGCAGGAGACTGCGGCGCCGGCGATGCAGGCAGCGCCAGAAGGCGGCGCGCTCTTCCAGGGAGGGCTCGCTCGCGGGCAGTCTGGCCGTGACGCCGAAGGGATGCGAGGTGTCGCTGTCGTGCGCCCTGTCCCACAGGCCCGCCGAGCGCCAGAACATCCGATGGTTGGACATCGCGTCTGGTTCCTCCACACAGCGGCCCGTCAGACTGCGCCGGCTCCGGTGAAGGGTCGGC
>CAZDBC010000173.1:1287-6790 GCA_964503295.1 uncultured Kiloniellaceae bacterium
TTGCGCGCAGGCCTGTGTCGCGCGCCCTAATCGGCCGGTCCCGCAGGTGCGCCGCCCCGGGCGGCGCGGCGCCGGCGGCCGGCCACGAAAGGGCGGACCAGCAGCGCCGGCAGACTGCGCTCGTGACCGCCCTCGACCCCGATGGTCATGTCCGGTGTGCGCGGCTTGCGGTTGCGCGAGCCGAACAGCGGGTCCCAGAAGCTGAAGATGGTGCCGTAGTTGGAATCGGTGTCGGGCCGCTTGTTGTGATGGTGGATCCAGTGGATCGAAGGCGTGATGACGATGCGCGACAGGGCGCGCTCCAGCCCGGCCGGCAGGCGCAGGTTGGAATGATGGAACAGGGCCGACACCACCACCAGGGCCTCGAACGCCAGGACCGAGGCGACCGGCACGTCGAAGAAGACGATGACCGGAACGCGCGCCAGGGACGACAGCAGGACCTCGCCGAAGTGAAACCGCAGCGCCGAGGTGCTGTCGAGGAAGCGGTCGAGATGATGCACCTCGTGGAAGCGCCAGAGGAACGGCAGCTCGTGGTTGGCCCTGTGCCACCAGTAGATCCAGAGGTCGAGCAGCAGGACGTCTAGCGCCAGCCCCGGCCAGCCGCTCCACCAGTCGGGCCGCCAGCCGAACTGGTGCGCGCTCGCCCAGACCGCGATCGGCACGACGACGAGCGGCGAGAGCGCGAAGTTCACAAAGGCGATCGAGAGGTTGCGCGCGACGCGATGCCAGCCGCCCTCGGGTTCGTCAGGCGCGTGGCCTCGAGGCGGCGGTGCGGCCGGGCGCAGGCGCTCGCCGACAAAGAGCAGCAGCAGCCAGACGCCGACAGCGGCGGCCTTCCATTCGAGCAGATCGGCGACCAGTTGATCCATGACGCCAATATGGGCGCGCGACGGCCTGCCGGCAAAGCACGCCAATGTGAGGGGCTCGCGAGCGCCGCCCCGGCAGGGACCGGCCTCGGCAGCTGCCTAGAGCTTTTCGGGATTGCCCTGCGAGACATAGAGGTCGCCGGCAGGCTCACCGATCGCGGTGAAGAGCTGCAAACGATCCCCGTCGCGTCGCACCACCGTGCGGCAGCCGTCGTCGCGCTTGCCCGGGAGGTCGTAGCAGAGCCGATCGTCCTCGATCCACCAGCGGCCGCGCACCGGCTCGCCCTCGTAGCGGCCGCGCAACGCCCCGTCCGGGGCAAAATAGAGTTTTACGATCCCCATGCTGCTGGTCGGCAAGGTCGCCGTGTTGCCCTGAATTTTCTGCCGGATCGCACTCGCGTCGAGCGACTCCAGTTCCGCCAGCGCAGGCGCCGTCAGCCAAAAGCCCACGACGAGAACGCCAGCGGCGCGACCGATACGGCTTGCCGCCGACCGGACAAAGGCCGACCGGACAAAGGCCGACCGGACAAAGAAGGTCATTTCTCGTCTCCTGCTCGGTCCGTTCCGTCTCCATCAACCATCTCGGCGAGCGAAGGGTTCCGCTTGCGCCCGGGATTCGCGCGACATGAGAGGGGCTGGCGATTCCCCGGCGCATGCCCCCTGCCGTCTGCGCTATGCTCCGCAGATTCGCCGCGCAGAAGGGCCGGAGAGTGCGCACGGATCTCGACCGCGAACGGGAGGAGCAGCGGCGCTGGCGCCTGCGCCCGCAGTTCGCTGGCCTGCAGGATACCTACGACACGCTGCTGTCGAACGAGTTCCTGCCCGAGGAGGAACTGCGCGCCCGTCAGGCCGCAGCGCTGCGTCAGACGATCCGTCACGCGGTCGCCAACGTGCCCTACTATCGCGAGCTCTTCGCCGCGCGTGGCCTGCGGCCTGGTGACATCCGCGGGCCGGCGGACCTGGCGAAGCTCCCGATCCTGGAAAAGCAGGGCCTGCGCAGCGCAGCCGACCGGCTGCAGGCCGAGAGCCTGCCGCGGGGCGAGCAGGACTTCGGCTACGCCGGCTCGTCCGGCACCACCGGCGTGCCGAGCCGGGTGCTGCACAGCCAGCGCAGCAACTCCATGTTCACCCTGCTGACCCAGCGCAACTACCGCTGGTTTCGCCTCGACCCGTCCAGGACCATCGCGTTCATCCGCACCGCCAACGACCTGCCCCGGCGCGACAAGGGGGACTTCCTGCGCGACGGCGAAACCGTCCGCTGGCCGCGCTGGCGCTATTGCGGCCGGCACTTCGAGACCGGGCCCTGGTACGGATTGACCCTGACCACGCCGATCGACCAGCAGCTCGCCTGGCTGCAGCGCGTCGCGCCGAGCTACCTGGCCGCGCACAGTTCCTGGCTCGATCAGCTCACCTATGCCACCGGCGGCCGCCCGCCCGCGGCGGGCATCGAGGCCCTGATCGGCCTGGTCGAGCAGGTCACCGAGCCGATGCAGGCGCGCATCGAACGCGTGTTCGGGGCGCCGCTCAACCAGACCTACGGCATGAACGAGATCGGACTGGTCGCCGCCCGCTGCCCGGCCGGGCGCTTCCACGTCCATGCCGAACATTGCCTGGTCGAGGTCGTCGACGCCGAGGGGGCGCCCTGCCCGCCCGGCCGGCCGGGACGGCTGGTCGTGACCGCGCTGTCCAACGCCGCCATGCCGCTGATCCGCTACGACGTCGACGACCGCGCCACGCTGGCCGCCGGACCCTGCCCCTGCGGCCGCAACCTGCCCGCCTTCGTCGACCTGATCGGCCGCTACCGCAACTACGCCGCCCTGCCCGAAGGGTCCTACGCGCTCTTCAAGGCACTCCAGGAGGCGGTCAAGGCTGTGCCGGACCCACTGGTGCGCGACCTGCGCCAGTTCCAGGTCCATCAGCACCGCGACGGGCGCATGGAACTGCGTCTGGCCGTCGTGCGGCCGCTGCCCGCCGCCGCGCATGCGCAGGTACGCGCTGCCTGGGACCGGGCGATCGGAACGCGCAGCGAGACCCTGGTCATCACCGAGCTGGACCGCATTCCGCGCGGCCCCAACGGCAAGTACCAGGACTTCACCTCGGACTACGCTCCGCCGCCCGGAACGCCGGCTGGCTGACACACGGCCAGCCTCCGCATCGCCGCTCCTCTCAGGTGTCCTGCGGCGGCGGCACGGCGAGGACGTCGCAATTCGCAAGACGCAGCACGTCGGTCGCAACGCTGCCCAGAAACAGCTTCTGGATGCCGCCGTGTCCGCGCGTGCCGACGACGATCAGGTCGGCGGCAATCTCCTCGGCCAGCGCGCATATCTCCGAACCGGGCTCGCCCTCGCTGGGGCGCAGAATTCGTGCATTGGCGGTGAAGCCGATCTTTGCGAGAAAGTCCGCCAGGGCGCGGTCGTTCTCCTCATGAACGTCGTTCAGGTAGTCGCGCAGTCGTTCATTGCTCAGCGACGCGCGCGAGGAGAGCGCCGGCGCATCGAACAGATGCACGACGCTGGTCGCCGCCGCTTCGGTCAGTCCGTGATCGCGCGCCGCACGCAGGGCCGCGGCCGAACAGGCCGAAAGATCCGTGGCAGCAAGAATCCGGCGATAGTCGCCGGCCGGCGTGCCGTTGGCCATCAACACCGGGCAGTAGCCGGCACGGATCGTTCGCTCGGCCGTGGTGCCGACGAAGACGTCCTTGAAAAGCCGGCGGCGATGCGGACCGATCGCGACCAGATCGACTCCAAGCTCGCGGCTCGCCGCCCCGATCGCGCTCGAGGGCTCGCCGGGCACAACGCGCGCATCGCAGGCGATGCCGTCGCCTTCCGACACGGTCTGCCGCATCTCCTGGAGCAGCTCGGCCGCAAGGCGCTCCGCTGCCGCCACCAAGCGCGCGGGCTGGTCGTCGTCGACCGCATGGAACAGCGTCAGGCGCGCACCGAAGCGGCGCCCCATCAGGGTCGCGCGCCGCAGGGCCCTGTCCGACCGGGGCGAGAAATCGGTTGCGACCAGGATGTGCCGCAACCCCGGATGATCCGGCTCGTCCATGCCCTGTGCCCTTCCGTGACCTTCCTGTCCTATTGTGCCAGCTCCTTCTGCTCTTCCGGTTCGACGATCTCCACTTCGCGGCGCCGGTGTTCGCCCATCAGGAGGTCGATCGCTTTTTCGGCTGCGTCTCTGAACGGGATGAAAACGAGATCGACACCGATCTCGCGCAGCCGTTCCACACTGGACTCCCGGTTCGCGGCCACGGCGATGCGGCGATCGTAACCGTTGGCGCGCAGCGTCTGTACCAATCCGGCGCGCGGATCGGTCTGCGCAAGCGAAAGATCGTGCTCGGGTACGGCACACACCACCCACTTCACGCCGCGCAGCGGGAGCGATGCCAGAAACGCGGAGTCGGTGATGTCGCCGTAGAGCACTTCGATGCCCTCGGCGCGCCAGCCGCGCACGGCAGCCGGATTGAAGTCGACGCCGAGTACCCGGAACCCCTGGTCACGAAGCAACTGAAGGATTGTTCCGCCGTAGCGGCCAAGGCCGATGACGACGATGTCGTAGCTCCGGTGGGAGGGCGATTCCTGCTCGGCCAACTCGCGCACCGGCACGGCCCGCTCGAAGGGCGCGAGCGCGGGCGCCAGCCAATCGTAGAGCCGGTGCGAGTACATGATCATGTAGACCGAGGCGGCAATGGTCACCAGACCGACCAGGGTCACCAGCCCGACCGCGCGCTCGTCGACATGTCCGAGCGTCAGGCCCATGGCGATGAAGATGAGCGAGAACTCGCTGATCTGCGCCACCGTCAGGCCGGCCAGGAAGCCGGTGCGCCTGCGGTAGCCGAGCAGCCCCATGATGATCATGACGATCAGCGGGTTGCCGACCAGCACGAAGAGCGACAGCACAAGCGCCGCGGGCACGTCCGACCCGAGCACACCGAGGTCGAGGCGCGCGCCCAGCGCGATGAAGAAGAACAGCAGAAGGAAGTCGCGCAGGCTGGTCAGGCGCGTCGACATGGCCTCGCGGAACGGCGTCGAGGCGAGCGAGACACCGGCCAGCAGGCCGCCCAGTTCCTTGCCGAAGCCGAGATAGTCGCCGAGCGCGGCGAGCAGCGCGGCCCAGCCGATCGCGAAGGAGACCAGCAGCTCCGGCGAGCGTGCCAGGCGTTCGACCAGCGGGTTCGCCAGATAGCGCACGAAGAGCGCGATGCCGGCCAGCAGGACCGCGGCGGCGGCGGCGGACTCGAACGCGCCGAGCTGGGCGGTGTGAATCTCGGTGCCCACACCCAGACTGGACAGCACGACCATGGCGAGCACCACGACAATGTCCTGGACGATCAGGAAGCCGAGCGCGATGCGGCCGTGCAGGGCATTGATCTCGCCCTTGTCGGACAGCAGCTTGACGATGATGATGGTGCTCGAAAAGGTGAGGGCCACCGCGATGTAGAGGCTGGTCAGCCAGTCGAGCCCCAGCGCCAGACAGATGCCGAAGCCGGCCAGCGCGGTGAAGACGACCTGGCCGAGGCCGGTCGCCACCGCGACCGCGCCGACCGAACGTATCAGTTTGACGTCGAGCTTCAGCCCGACCAGGAACAGCAGCACCGCGATGCCGAGCTCGGCGAGAAGTTCGATGTGCGCGCCGAC
>CAZDBC010000174.1:0-3417 GCA_964503295.1 uncultured Kiloniellaceae bacterium
GTGGCATCGCCAAGAATGGTCTTGCGGCAGTCGAACAGTCTGGCCAGCACGGCATACTGCACCGGCGTGTAGTCCTGCATCTCGTCGATCAGCAGGTGCTTTACGCTGCTGCGCGGATTGCTGACGCCTTCGAGCCGCATCTTGAGATAGATCAGGGGGAAGACGTCCGCGTATTCGAGCTTGCCGCCGGTCGGCTTGAACAGCTCGGGCCTTCCCATCCAGTCGAACAGCTGCCTGTAGGCCTCGCGCAGCGTCGTGCGCCGCGCCATGCGACGAATGGCATCGCGCAACTCGCGGCGCTCGTCGGTCCGCAGCTCGTAGTTGTAGTAGAGGCCGATCTGGTGCTCGGTGGCGGCGACCACCTGCGCGACCCGTTCGGTGAACGGCAGGCCGCGATGCTTGCGCCAGGTCTCGTCGAAGAACCAGTCCGGCACGATCCGGCGTCCGCGGCGCCACTGCTCGGCCGAAAAAGAGTTGGCTTCGAGGTGCTCGACGTAGGCATCGATCTGCTTGAGGAAGTCGGTCGACGCCTTCTCCGAGATGCGCGTGCGCATCGCCTCGTCGCCCTTCTCCAGCAGCAGCGCCGTCTGTTCGAAGAAGGTCTGGAAGCGGACCTTGTGATCGAGCAGCTCGTCGGCCAGCGTCTCCATCCCGATCTCGACAACCCGCTCCTCACCCAGCTCGGGCAGGACGTCGCCGATATAGTCGGCGAACACGCGGTTGGGCGAGATGATCAGGATGTCGTCCGAACGCAGGCTGTCCTTGAAGCGATAGAGCAGAAAGGCGATGCGATGCAGGGCGATCGATGTCTTGCCGGAACCGGCGACGCCTTGAATGATCAGCGTGTGCGCCTCGGCGTCGCGAATGATGGCATTCTGGTCCCGCTGGATGGTGGCGACGATGTTGCGCATGCCGTCGTCGGCCGCGCGGCTGAGCTCCTGCTGCAGCACGTCGTCGATGACGTTGACGCTGGATTCGATCATGAACTCCATGCGCCCTTCGCGAATCCGAAACTGCCGCTTCAGCTCGATCCGCCCCTCGACCTCGCCCGCCGGCGCCTCGTAGCGCGCGGGGCCGATTTCGTGGTCGTAGAACATGGAGGCGATCGGGGCGCGCCAGTCGTGGACCAGAATCCGGCCGGAGGTTTCGTCGCGCAGGTCGTGCACGCCGATGTAGATCTCCTCGGCCTGCTCCCTCGCGCCGGCGGGCGCGAAGTCGATCCGCCCGAAATAGGGCGACTGCCGAAGTTTCAGGAGCTTTCGCCGCTGGGCGTCGAGGGCTTCGGCCGACCGGCCCGTCTGTTCGATCGCCTGGCGCACCGCGATCTTTTCGATGTGGTCCATGTCGCGGCGCGCGTCCCACATGTAGGCCTTGCGGGTCTTGATCTCCTGGGCATAGGTGTTGAGCCGCGCATCGACCTGCCGCAGAGTCTCCTCGACGGTCGAGAGGCAGCGGTTCAGCCGCGTTTGTTCTTCCGCTTCGGCGCGGTTCATCGATCCTGCGTATCTCGGATCTGCTTTGGGCATCGACGGATATCGGGGCCGGCGATGGCCGCAACCGGCGAGCTGGCGGCATCGGCGGTGCGCGGCTTCGGCGCCGCATCCCGACGTCGGCGGTTATTCACGCGTCGCACGGGCCTGTCAAGCCGTCGGCGCAGCCGGGGTGCCGTCGCGGGTGGCGCAGGGCCGCCGGGGCGCGGCGGTCACGCGCTGCGCCGCTGCTCAAGCTCGACGGGCGCGCTGTCCGGGTCGTCGTGATAGATCAGCCGCTCGGCCGGCAGCAGGACGCGCACCGTGGTGCCCTGGCCCAGGCGGCTTTCCATCTCGAAGCGGCCGCCGTGCAGCTCGGTCAGCGACTTGACCAGCGGAAGGCCGAGCCCGGTGCCCTCGTAGTTGCGGCTGAGGCCGCTTTCCACCTGCTGGAATGGCAGGATGACCCGCGGCAGGTCGGTCTCGGAAATGCCGATGCCGTTGTCGGCGACGGCGATGGTCAGGCCGGCCTCGGCATCGGCCGACGCGCTGACCTCGACGTGGCCGCCGTCGGGCGTGAACTTGACCGCGTTGGACAAGAGGTTGAGCAGCACCTGCTGCAGCTTGAGGTCGTCGGCGCGCAGGCCCGGCAGGTCGTCGGGCACGCGCGCGCCGAGCGTAATGTTGCGCTGCTGCGCCTGCTCGGCGACCAGGCGCAAGGCGCGCTGGATCGAGCGCTCGACCACGAGCTCCTGCTCGTGCAGGTCCATCTTGCCGGCCTCGATCTTGGAGACGTCGAGTACGTCGTTGATGATGCTGAGCAGGTGCGTGCCGCTTGAGTTGATGTCCTGCACGTACTCGCGGTAGCGCGGATTGTCGAGCGGGCCCAGCGTCTCCAGCATCAGCACCTCGGAAAAGCCGATGATGGCGTTCAGCGGCGTGCGCAGCTCGTGGCTCATGTTGGCCAGGAATTCAGACATGGTGCGGTTGGCGCGCTGGGCCTCGCGGCGTGCGCGCTCGACGTCGCCGGCGCGCTCGCGCATCATGAGGATGGTCGACTGCAACAGCGACATGGCGGTGCCGACGCCGAGATAGCGCCCGTTCTCGGTGACGATGAAGCCCTTGAGCAGGGCGTTGGGCTTTTCGGTGACGATGGCCCGGTTGAGACGCTCCATGTCGGCGTCGACTTCGATGATCAGCGGGTCGGCGTCCATCGCCGCGCTGACCGGTCGCTTGTCGTAAAGGGCGCGCCCGTAAAGCTGGGCCGGTTGCGCGAGGAACTCGTGCCGGTTGAGCAGGCCGACGGGCCTGTCACCCTCGACCACCGGCAGCACGAGCAGATCATCGTCGGCCTCGAAGACCTCGAAGGCCTCCGCGCAGGACAGATCGGCCCCGACGGGAGGGCAAGGGCGCACGAGATCGCGAAGACCGGCCTGCATGAAGGTGTCCGGGCTGCCAAGACTTTGAAATCTCGAAGATTGTCTCGGGAAAGCGTTGTTTTTCCCTTAAGCGCAAATGTTGTCTCGAATGTCGTGCAGGGCGGGACGGCGCCCGCGTCGCGAGCGACGGGTCGGGCACGGGCATCGCTCAGCTCGGCGCGTGAGCCCGCTGCCGCCCCGGGCCGAGCGCGGGCACGGTGCCGCGCCGGCGCGGCTGCCTTTCGCGCCGCTCGTGAAGCAGGCGGCGCAACAGCGCGCGAAGAGCCGCGGCGCGGGCGGCCCGTGCGCGGGCCTTGACGGCGCCGGGCCGGCTGTAGGCGATGGGCAGTGTCATGGCTCTCTCCTTGATGAAGGTTCCTCAACATCGCCGGGCCTCCGGAGACAGGCCACCTCGCGGCGCCGGCGATGACCATGCCAACTGTTATGGGGCCTTCCCATTGCGATCTCAAACGCGTTATTCTCAGTCGATTGATGAGCATGTTTTTATAATGGAGCGCCCATGCAGCCGC
>CAZDBC010000174.1:3427-6776 GCA_964503295.1 uncultured Kiloniellaceae bacterium
TGGATGCCCTGCGCGCGTTCGAGGCCTGCGCGGCCGCGGCGAGCTTCCGCGGCGCCGCGGCGCGGCTGCACGTGACGCCCTCGGCGGTCAGCCACCGGATTCGCCAGTTGGAGGACTTTCTCGGCGTCGCACTGTTCGAGCGCACGACCCGGCGCGTGCGCCTGACGCCGGCGGGGGAGGCCTACCTGCCGCCGGTGCGCGAGGGCCTGCGGCTGATCGAGACGGCGACGGCCCAACTGGCGCGTCACAGGGGCCGACGGCGGCTGACCGTCAGCACCGCGCCCTCCTATGCGATGGGCTGGCTGATGCCGCGCCTGCCGCGCTTCCAGGTGGCGCACCCGGACATCGAGCTGCGCCTGGACATGTCGGTGGACTACGTCGACCTGCGCGCCTCCGACGTGGACCTGGCCCTGCGCTATTCGGCGCACGGCGCCTTTCCCGGCCTGATCGCCCATCACCTGTTCAACGAGGAACTGGTCGTCGTCTGCGCCCCGGGGGTGGCGGCCCGGGTGGCCGGCCGGCCCGCGGCCCTGAAGGAGGAACGTCTGGTCGAGGTTTCCTATCGGGCCGGCCAGTGGCGCCGGTGGTTCGTCCTGGCCGGCGTTGCCGACGGCGTCCCGGAGCCGGCCCTCAGCGTCGACTACGACACGGTCGCCGTGGAGGCCGCGCTCGACGGCCTGGGCGTCGCCCTGGTCCCGCAGACCCTGGTCTGGTCCCACCTCGCCGTGGGCCGCCTGCGCGCGCCCTTTCCCACGCGCATCGAGGGCAGCCACAGCGCCTGTCACCTGGTCTATCCGGAGGAACGCCACGGCGACGCGACGATCGAGAGCTTCCGCGCCTGGATCGTCGGCGAGCTGGAACGCGGCGAGTAGGCGGGGGCGAGGCGGCCGGCAGAGCCGGGCTCAGCGCGACAGCAAGGACGTGCGAATGAGCTCTTTTTGCTCGTCGGACAGCGTTTCGGCCGCTTCGACGGACTCGAGCAGCGATCGGGTCTGCCTTGCCGTCAGGCGTCCGAGGTTCCTGGCCTGAGCGATATCGTAAGCAAAGGGGCGCACAAGCTGCCGAAGCTCGACGAAACTGTCGTGATCCAGGAAATCCGACTCCGCTGCCGACAGCGGATGATGAGGGCGAAACAGGGCTTTGAAGTTTATGCGCAGGAAGAGTTGCCTGCCGGGGTCGATACAGATCAGCCGCTTGTGTTTGGGCGGTCGAGTCCCGCGATCCCAGACCAGGATGACGTCGCCCGGCGCAAGAGCCATGCGTTACAGGACCGCGTAGCGTGCCATTTCGCTCAGGTCGTTCGCCTTTTCCTCGCGATCCGGGTCGTCCTCGTCGAAGAAGTCGCGATAGTCGATGATCCCGCCCTCCGCGCGCAGATAGGCGGGATCGGCGTGGGTAAGCTGATAGAGCTCGTCGAACGACTTGTCCTGGACCATCGCCAGCCCGTGTTCGAGCGCCTTCAGGTCGCTCGGCGAAAGCTGCCGAAGATTGGCTTCGCGTTCGGGTATGACCGCGTAGCTGTCGGTCACCCGGAACGGCAGTCGGCCGTTGGCGCTTGCCGCAAGAACCTCGATTGGCTCGAAACGCAGGAGGCCATAGACGACCTGCGGCAAGGGCCCGAAGGGCGCGGCCCTGTATTCGTCGCCGATTACCGGGCGTCCGTACGCCTTGACGTGCATCTTGTCGGCGAAATAGGCCGCCTTGACGACGTGGTAGACGTCGATGCCCTGCAGGCGATTGGCCAGCCAGAGAATGACCTCGACGGCCTTTGCCGGACGCGGCGCGTATCTCGGGAGGCCATGAGATGATGAGACCATAGCGTTTTATCTACCGGAAACAATTATTTGAATCAACAACTTAGATAAGACGTTGAATCGAATCGAAGATTTGCCGACCGGTCCGTTGCACGGCTTTCGCTTGGCCCGCCGGTCGGAAGCCAGGCGGGGACGGGGCCGGGCGCTCAGCTGGCGGTGACGGAGGGGCGGCGTTCGCCGGCGGGCGTCTCGGCTGCGGGCCCGGCGCCCGGCGCGCCCTCTTCGATCTGGCGCACCGCCTTGGCGACCGCCTCGAAGGCGAGCAGAACGGAGCCGTGGCGCGACTTGAACTCGCGCGCCGGCTGGAACATGGCGAGGTCGCGCCAGTCGCCGCCGGGCGGCTCGGCGCCCTCTTTCAGCATGCGGCGCATGGCCTCGGCCAGCGCGACCAGCTCGGCGCCGGAGCGCCCGACCGCCCTGCGCGCCATGTAGGAGGCGGCGGCCTGGCCCAGGGTGCAGGCGCGCACCGTCTGGCCGTAGTCGGCGACCTTGCCGTCTTTCATCTTGAGATCGAGGGTGATCCGGCTGCCGCACAAGGGGCTCTCGTGGAACACCGTGGCGTCGGGCGCGTCCAGCCGCTCGCAGCGCGGGATGTCGCCCGCCAGCGCCATGATCCGGTCGTTGTAGAGGGTCTTGATCTGCTCGTCCAAGGGAACCGCCCGTCGCCTGGTCTGCTGTTGATATGGGGCCGCGCGCCGGCCCCGCAAGCGAGGCGCGGGCGGCGCTGGCCGACCGTCGGGCCGTCGTCGAGCCGGCCAAGGCGTTATCCGCGCATAACTGGTCGCACTTGCCACATGAGGCGCGGAAACGCCCGATTATGGTCCATCCGTTGGAAGCATCAACGCGCGAGAGTGTCGGTCATGATGCAGGCAGACGGTTTCGGGTTCGGCACGCAGATCCGCAAGTCGCCCTATTTCGACGCGACCGTCCGCTGGGGCGCGCGCGCCTTTTCCGTCTACAACCACATGTACATCCCGCGCGACTTCGGCGACCCGGAGCAGAATTTCTGGAACCTGGTCGAGAGCGCCATCCTGTGCGACGTCGCGGTCCAGCGGCAGGTGGAGATCACCGGCCCGGACGCCGCTGCCTTCACGCAGATGCTGACGCCGCGCGACCTGTCGAAGATGGCGGTCGGGCAGTGCAAGTACGTCCTCATCACCAATGCGGAGGGCGGCATCCTCAACGACCCGGTGCTGCTGCGACTGGGGGAGAACCATTTCTGGCTCTCCCTGTCGGACAGCGACATCCTGCTGTGGGCGCAGGGCGTGGCGGTGCATTCGGGCATGGACGTCACGATCCGCGAACCCGACGTCTCGCCGTTGCAGCTGCAGGGGCCGGTGTCGGGCGAGGTGATGCGGGCGCTGTTCGGCGACGGCATCATGGACCTGCGCTACTACTGGCTGCGCGAGCTGGAGCTCGACGGCATTCCGCTCGTCGTCTCCCGGACCGGCTGGTCGAGCGAGCTGGGCTACGAGCTTTACCTGCGCGACGGCGCGCGCGGGGACGAGCTGTGGGAGAAGATCATGGCCGCCGGC
>CAZDBC010000175.1:0-6776 GCA_964503295.1 uncultured Kiloniellaceae bacterium
GGTACCCGGCAAGGGCAAGGTCTCCTCGACCGGCAAGCTGGGCGACGTGATGAAGGAGTCCATCCAGGCGGCCGAGTACTACATCAAAAGCCGCGCGATCGTCTTCGGCGTCAAGCCGACGGTTTTCGAGAAGAAGGACATTCACGTTCACGTCCCCGAAGGCGCCACGCCGAAGGACGGACCGTCGGCCGGCGTCGCCATGGTGACCGCGATCGTGTCGGTGCTGACCGGTGTTCCTGTCCGACGGGACGTCGCCATGACCGGCGAGATCACGCTGCGTGGACGGGTGCTTCCGATCGGCGGCCTCAAGGAGAAGCTCCTGGCGGCGCTGCGCGGACAGATCAAGAAGGTCCTGATCCCGCAAGAGAACGTTAAGGATCTGGCGGACATTCCCGACAACGTGAAGCGGGGTCTGGAGATCATTCCCGTCAGCAACGTCGATGAGCTTCTCAAGCAGGCGCTGGTGCGGCCGTTGGCCCCCATCGAGTGGGACGAATCGGCGGAGATCGAAGCGGCGCATCGCTCGCAGAGCGAGGCTGACCGAAGCGGCGTCGTTGCCCATTAGAGGGCAAACGGAGAACAGACCATGGAAAACCTGGGCCGGGTGTCGGAAAGTCGCCCAAAGCCTAGGTTTTCCACGGTTCTTCAATTGACGCTTGTGAATGGCGCGAATTACACTTCAGCCCTCCTCGAGCGGTTCTCGCATTTTTCGATCAGATTCCCGACCATTGAAGGAGGGGGGTTCCAACGTGAACAAGAATGATCTCGTCGCCGTTGTGGCAGAGAAGACGGGCCTGTCGAAAGCCGACAGCACCAAGGCCGTCGACGGCGTGTTCGATTGCATCACCGAAGCTTTGAAGGACGGCACGGAGGTGCGCCTGGTCGGCTTCGGCACCTTCAGCGTGACGCGCCGTGCGGCTTCGGAAGGGCGCAACCCCCGCACCGGAGAACGGATCAATATTCCCGCCTCCAAGCAGCCCAAGTTCAAGGCGGGAAAAGGTTTGAAGGACGCCGTCAACTAGCGTCTCGCTTTTATGGATTGCGTGAACCGGCCGCCCGTTTGACTTGCGAGGCGGCCGGTGCCATTTAGGGCTCTCGGTCCCGGTCGCCGGGCGGCGGCGCGTTGATCGGCCGGGAGCGGCAGAGTGGTGCCTGTCCGGATGTCGGCGACCGGCAGCGCCACGCGGGCGGGCGATTAGCTCAGTTGGTAGAGCATCTCGTTTACACCGAGAGGGTCGGCAGTTCGAGTCTGTCATCGCCCACCAGTTGCCGCCCGATCCCAGTCGCCGGGCCGCCGCATTTCTTAGGCTTTTGTCAGCGAGTAGTCGGGCAGAAATCATCGTCGTTGGGTTTTTCCTGCGCGTACGTAGGGTCTGCTTGACACTGCCAGGGGGCTGGCGCTACATGACCCCCGCCCTCGCTCAGGCAGCCTGGCTCGAGGGGGTGTAGCTCAGTTGGTTAGAGCGCCGGCCTGTCACGCCGGAGGCCGCGGGTTCAAGTCCCGTCACTCCCGCCAGTTCCTGTCGCCGCCCGCATCCCTGCCGTCAGGCGATCCGTTGCCGGTCCAGCCCGCACCAAGTTGTGCGTGACAGTCGGCGCTTGCCCTGGGGTGCGTCGAGATGCTGCGCCCCCGGCCGGCTTTCCCAAGCTCTCGGGGATGCTTATATTCCCGATCGATAGCCGACCGTTGCGGCGCCTGCCACTTGGGCCTTGCGGCGCGGGGCGGGCGATGGCACATGGCAGGTAGGAGAGGCTGGAGCGGCGGCTCCCCACGGCCTGAGGCCGCGGTGCCGGCCGTCCATCGAGCCGAGAGTAGCGAGCACATGGAAAGCCTGCTGATAGAGTATCTGCCGATCCTGGTCTTTCTCGGGATCGCCTTCGGCATGGCCCTGGCCATGGTCGTGGCCTCTTATGTCCTTGCCCGCCAGCGGCCGGACTCGGAGAAGGAATCGGCCTACGAATGCGGCTTCGAGGCCTTCGACGATGCCCGAAGCCGGTTCGACGTGCGCTTCTACTTGGTGGCCATCCTGTTCATCATTTTCGACCTCGAGGTCGCGTTTCTCTTTCCCTGGGCCGTGGCGCTCGGCGATATCGGCGTTTTCGGCTTCTGGTCGATGATGGTGTTCCTGCTCGTCCTCACCATCGGCTTCATCTATGAGTGGAAGAAGGGAGCCCTGGAATGGGAGTGAAAGCCGAAGCCGGCCTGGGGGCCTTGAAGGACCTGCAAAGCCCCGTGCCGCCCGGCCCGCGCCAGGATGCCATGCTCGCACGCGTATCCGGCGAACTGACCGATAAGGGCTTTATCGTCGCACAGCTCGACAAGCTTGCCGCCTGGGCCCAGACGGGATCGCTCTGGCCGATGACCTTTGGGCTGGCGTGCTGCGCGGTCGAGATGATGCAGACCGCTTGCAGCCGGTATGACATCGACCGCTTTGGCCTGGTGTTTCGCCCCAGCCCGCGCCAGTCCGACGTCATGATCGTGGCCGGCACGCTGACCAACAAGATGGCCCCCGCATTGCGCAAGGTCTACGACCAGATGCCCGAGCCGCGCTGGGTGATCTCGATGGGCTCCTGCGCCAACGGCGGCGGCTACTATCACTATTCCTACTCCGTCGTCCGCGGCTGCGACCGCATCGTGCCGGTCGACATCTACGTGCCTGGCTGCCCGCCGACCGCCGAAGCCCTCCTGTACGGCATTCTGCAGCTTCAAAAGAAGATCAGGCGCGAAGCGTCGATCGCCCGCTGAGCGCAGCCTGCCGAACGCGCCGGCTCCGTTATCCGAGGACGTAACAGCCAGCAACCGCCGATCGCCATCTCCGATGCCAAACAAGCTCTCACCGACACAGACCGCGACCGAAGCGCTCAAGGAACTGGGCGACTACGTCGTGGCCGCACTGGACGACGAGGTCAGGGAGCGGATCATCGCGCAGGGTGAACTGATGCTGATCGTCAGGCCGGAGGCGATCGTCAAGGTGCTGACGTTCCTGCGCGACGATCAGAACTGCCAGTTCAAGCAGTTGATGGACATCACCGCGGTCGACTATCCGGACCGGGAGCAGCGCTTCGAGGTCGTTTATAACCTGCTGTCGGTCAAGCACAATCAACGGATCCGGGTGAAGCTTCCGGCCGATGCCGAGACGCCGGTGCCATCCGTGGTCGGCGTCTTCAGCTCCGCCAACTGGTTCGAGCGCGAGGTCTGGGACCTCTTCGGGATCGTGTTCGACGACCACCCCGACCTGCGGCGAATTCTCACCGACTACGGCTTCGAGGGGCACCCGTTGCGCAAGGACTTTCCGCTGACCGGCTACGTCGAAGTGCGCTACGACGAGGAGCAGAAGCGTGTGGTCTACGAGCCTGTGCGCCTGACTCAGGAGTTCCGCACCTTCGACTTCGTCAGTCCCTGGGAGGGCATCCTTCACCTGCCCGGCGACGAGAAGGCGGAGGGCAAGGCGGCCCAGGCGGGCGAGGGCAAGAGCTGATGGCCGAGACCAAGATCAAGCCGATGACGCTCAACTTCGGGCCGCAGCATCCGGCGGCCCACGGCGTCTTGCGTCTGGTCCTCGAGATGGACGGCGAGGTCATCGAGCGTGCCGATCCGCACATCGGGCTGCTCCATCGCGGGACCGAGAAACTTATCGAGTACAAGACCTACCTTCAGGCGGTACCGTACTTCGACCGGCTCGACTACGTCGCTCCGATCAATCAGGAGCACGCCTTTGCGCTGGCCACCGAGCGACTGCTTGGCATCGAGGTGCCCAAGCGCGGTCAGTATATCCGCGTGCTCTATTGCGAAATCGGGCGGCTGCTCAATCATATCCTCAACGTCGCGACCTTTGCCCTCGACGTCGGTGCCATGACGCCGATCCTGTGGGGTTTCGAGGAGCGCGAGCGACTGATGGAGTTCTACGAGCGCGTCTCGGGCGCGCGCCTGCATGCCGCCTACTTTCGGCCGGGCGGGGTGCATCAGGATCTGCCGGCCGGTCTTCTCGACGACATCATGGAGTTCTGCGAGGAGTTCCCGAAGACCATCGACGACTTCGAGGGGCTGCTCACCGAGAATCGCATTTTCCGGCAGCGCACCGTCGATATCGGCGTAATGAGCGCCGAGGAGGCGATGGATTGGGGCCTGACCGGCCCCATGCTGCGCGGCTCCGGCGTGCCCTGGGACCTGCGCAAGGCGCAGCCCTACGAATGCTACGAGGAACTCGACTTCGACATTCCGGTCGGCAAGAACGGCGACTGCTTCGACCGCTATCTCGTGCGCATCGAAGAGATGCGACAGTCGGTCCGGATCATCAAGCAGTGCTGCGAGCGCATGCCGGACGGGCCGGTCGTGGTGCAGGACAACAAGATCACGCCCCCGCGGCGCGGCGAGATGAAGCGCTCGATGGAGGCCCTGATCCATCACTTCAAGCTCTATACGGAGGGCTATCACGTGCCGCCCGGCGAGGTCTACGCGGCCGTCGAGGCACCCAAGGGCGAGTTCGCCGTCTACCTGGTCGCGGACGGCAGCAACCGCCCCTACCGCTGCAAGATCCGGGCCCCGGGCTTCGCCCATCTTTCGGCGATGGATTACATGTGCCGCGGCCACATGCTGGCCGACAGCGTGGCCATTCTCGGGTCGATGGATATCGTGTTCGGTGAGGTCGACCGATGAAGGCCACCAGTTACCCGGCGCCGGCGAGCGGCGACTTCGCCTTCACGCCCGAGAACCTGGAACGGGCGCGCAAGATCATGGCCCGCTATCCCGAGGGGCGCCAGGCGAGCGCGGTGCTGGCGCTTCTCTATATCGCCCAGGAACAAAACGGCGGTTGGCTGTCGAACCAGGCGATCGAATACGTGGCCGGTGTTCTGGAAATGGCGCCGATTCGCGTGCACGAAGTGGCGTCGTTCTACACCATGTTCAATCTGGAACCGGTCGGCCGCTATCTCATCCAGGTATGCCGGACCACGCCCTGCTGGCTGTGCGGGTCTGAAGAGATCACGAAAACCTGCCTCGACAAGCTCGGGGTCGGACTGCGGGAAAACACGCCGGACGGGCTGTTCACGGTGATCGAGGTCGAATGCCTCGGTGCCTGCGCCAATGCGCCGATGGTGCAGATCAACGATCACTACTACGAAGACCTGACCCCGGAGTTCATGGCCAGGATCATCGACGAGCTCGCAGCCGGGCGCGAAGTCAAGGTCGGCTCGCAGCAGGGACGGCTTGCCTCGGCGCCCGAAGGTGGTCCGCAGACGCTCAAGGAGGTGCCGCGGGTGACACCCAATCCGCCCGACGGCGTTCCCTCGCGCTGGGCCGAAGGCGCCGGGCCAGGACCGACCGATGCACCGTCCGGAGGAGGGGCCTGATGCTCGCCGACAAGGACCGCATCTTCACCAACCTCTACGGACAGGAGCACTGGGGCCTGGAGGCGGCGCGTGCGCGCGGCGTGTGGGACGGCACCAAGGGTCTGATCGAGCTGGGCCGCGAAAAGCTCGTCGAACTGGTCAAGGAGTCCGGCCTGCGCGGGCGCGGTGGCGCCGGCTTTCCGGCCGGGCTCAAGTGGTCGTTCATGCCCAAGGAGAACGACGGCCGGCCGCACTATCTTGTGGTCAATGCCGACGAGTCCGAGCCGGGCTCGTGCAAGGACCGCGAGATCCTGCGCAACGATCCGCACCGTTTGTTGGAAGGCTGCCTGGTCGCCGGTTTCGCTATGGGTGCCAACGCCTGCTACATCTACGTACGCGGCGAGTATTTCCATGAGCACGGGCAGGTCCAAAGGGCGATCGACGAGGCCTACGAAGCCGGGCTGATCGGCAAGAACGCCTGCAAGTCGGGCTGGGATTTTGATATCTATCTGCATCGGGGCGCCGGCGCCTACATCTGCGGCGAGGAGACCGCCCTGCTCGAGAGCCTGGAGGGCAAGAAGGGACAGCCGCGTCTGAAGCCGCCATTTCCCGCCGCGGTCGGTCTCTACGGCTGTCCGACCACCGTTAACAACGTCGAGACCATCGCCGTGGTGCCGGAGATCCTGCGCCGCGGCGTCGACTGGTGGACGGCCCTCGGGCGGCCGAACAACACCGGGACCAAGATCTTCTCGATCTCCGGCCACGTGAAAAGTCCTCTCAACGTGGAAGAGGAGATGGGCGTCCCGCTCAAGGAGCTGATCGAGAAGCATGCGGGAGGCGTGCGCGGCGGCTGGAACAACCTGCTGGCCGTCATTCCCGGGGGGTCCTCCGTCCCCTGCCTGCCGGCGCCGGTGTGCGAGAAGCTGTTGATGGACTTCGACTCGCTGCGCGAGGTCAAGTCGGGTCTCGGCACCGCGGCGGTAATCGTCATGGACAAGTCGACGGACATCGTGGCGGCGATCGCCCGCCTGTCGCATTTCTACATGCACGAGAGCTGCGGCCAGTGCACGCCCTGCCGCGAGGGCACGGGTTGGATGTACCGGGTCTTGAGCCGCATGATCGAGGGGCGCGCCGAACTCGAGGAGATCGACAATCTCCTCGATGTGACCTATCAGGTCGAGGGCCACACCATCTGCGCACTCGGCGATGCGGCAGCCTGGCCGATCCAGGGCTTGCTGCGCCACTTCCGCCCCGAGGTCGAACGGCGCATCAAGGACTACAAGCAAAGGCATGCGGCGGCCGCGGAATAGGAGAACGCGATGCCCAAGCTGACCATCGACGGCAAGGAGATCGAGGTCCCGGCGGGCCTGACGGTACTGCAGGCCTGCGAGCTGGCCGGCGCCGAGATCCCGCGCTTCTGCTATCACGAGCGCCTGTCGATCGCGGGC
>CAZDBC010000176.1:0-6752 GCA_964503295.1 uncultured Kiloniellaceae bacterium
AAGCGAGTCGAAGGCCTCGGTGTCTTCCCGGATGGCGCTGGTCTCGGCGACCAGATCCTGACCTTCCCGCCAGAGGTTCGGCTTGCGGAAGTTGACGATCGCATCCTGGCGCAGGAACGACACGCCGCTGGACAGGCGCAGACGTTCGGCACGACCAAGCAGGTTGCGATGCTCCCAGAAAATATTGGCCCCGAGAGATTCGGAAGTCGAGAAGCTCAAACCGGCGCCGATGCTGCGCGGCGCCGCTTCGACGGCGGAGACCAGCATGGTCGCGGGTCCATCCACGGTCGGACGCGTTGCCGGCGCGATCGATACGCTGTCGAACAGGCCGGTCCGGGAGAGCTTGCGCTCGGCCGCCTCGACAGCCGAAACGTCGTAGACCTCGCCGGCGGGCAGCTCGATCAGTCGCCGCAGGTAGCCTTCCTCCACCCGCTCGAGACCTTGGAAGCGCAACTCGCCTAAGCGCACGAAGGGGCCGAGCCGCACGGGCTCGGTGACAATCATGGTGCGCCGGTCATGATCTACGACCGCGCGACGCGGCCCCAGTACCGCATAGGGATAGCCGCGTTCGGCCAGTTGCCGGCGCAGCCGGGCTTCGGCGTCCACGATCGCCGCACCGCGCGCCGGCATGCCGGCAAAGAGATCGATATCCTCCATCTCCCGCGGCACGGTGACAGCGGGATCCGACGGACGGTCGTAGTCGATAGCAAAGTCCTCGAGGAGATACTGTGGCCCGCTTTCGACCTCGAAGACGACCGCGAACGCCGCGTCCTCATCGCCGATCTCCGCTGTCACGTCGCTGTCGTAATAGCCCTCGGCACGCAACACGCGCTCCAGCCGCTCCAGGTCGCCGTCGACCCAGCGTTGCAGGGTGGCGCGGCTCTCGGTGCGGTCCTTGCCGTCGCCGAGCAGCTCCGCGCTGCGCACCAGCAGATCCAGCAGATCGCCCTCATCCACGCCGCGCAATTCCGCCTCGATCGGGCGGCCGGCCGTTCCAGCGGCGGCGCGCTCATCCGTTTCCGCGCGGCTTCCGGGACCGCTGAAAATCAGAACGAGCAGCAAGACGGCAAGAGGAGCCCAGGCCCGGCCGAAGCGTCGATGCGATGGCTTTGTCTGTGCGATCATTGATCAGGGGCGAACGGCCGAGAGCTACGGCGCCCGAAGGCACCTGTTACCCGACCGCCGGAAGCGCCGAATGAAGGTCTGGGTCCGAACACGCGGCCGATCTTATCGCGAAGGCTGCCGGCCGCCGTCAAAGAGATGAACGCTTCGGGACAATGTTACGTTTCAGGCTGGCACGTTCAAGACGGCCGCGAATCATGCGCACATAACGTGAACATACCGACAGCGCCGCGGCGCGGGGCGGCCGGCATCGGCTCGGCCGCTCAGTCGGCCACCGCCGCGGCTTCCGGCCACAGCAGCTCGCGCTCGATCCAAGGCAGACGATCGTAGAGACGGGGCAGGCAGCGCTCGCGCAGTAGCCGGCCGGCCGTCTCGGCGATCACGGCCGGCGCCGCCCCCAGGTCGCCCTTGCGGGCGACCAGCTTGATGCGCCGGCTGAAGCGGTTGCGGCGCAGCGGCTCGATGCGCAGGCCGGACAGCTTGTCGAGCTCTTGCAACAGGCAGAGCGGGGTGGTCATGCTCCAGCCCATGCCCTCGGCGACCGCGACCAGCTGGCCGGTCGCGGTGTCGAACTCGGCGTGTATCGGAAAGCCGAGGCGCAGACGGTTGATCTGCTGCTCGATCTGCCGACCTATGGCCGAGCGCAGCGAATAGCGGATAAACGGCATCTCGCCCAAGCGCTCCAGGGCATCGCACGGCCCCTCGTAGCCGGCGGGAAAGGCGAGCACGAAAGACTCGGTCAGAATGTCATGATGCTCGAGGTCGGGCGCCGCGTCGAGCTCGTCGCTGGTGGTCACGATGGCATCGACGGCATGGCTCATGAGCGCGGCATGATGGTCGGGCGATATGCCCGACCAGATACGCCAGCGCTCGGCGAGCGCCTGAAGCTCGCGCACCAGCAGGGGGCCGACCGTGTTGGCGACGCTCTCCGCCATGGCCAGCGTCAGGCTCGAGAGGTGCGGCGAGCCCTGCTGGCGAACCGCCTGGAGCGCCTCGTTGGCCGTGGCCAGGACCGCCCTGCCGCGCTCGTAGAGGCTGCTGCCCGCGGCGGTCAGGGCCAGCGGGCGGATCGAGCGGTCGAACAGGGCGGTGCCGGCCGCCTGCTCCAGGTTGCCGACGATCTGCGAGACGCTCGACTGGGTCATGCCGAGCCGGCGCGCCGCCGAGGTCATGCCGCCGGCCTCCACGACCAGGACAAAGACCCGAAGCGCCTTGAGATCGAAGCCTGCTGGTAGTTCCATGCCCCGTGCCGCGCGGCTCGCGATTGCGCAGCGGACGCGGCGTCAAGGACCGGGCGCCGGCTCCACCCGATAGCCGAACTCGGCAGCGGCGTCCGTCAGCCACTCCCACAACGATAGCGCGAAGCCGCGGTAGACATAAAGGTCGAAGGTCTCGGCATCGAGGCGGCGGACAATAACGCCGATCTCGTGGATCGCGCCCTGGGCGACCTGAAGCGGCGGAAAGGCGCCGGCGTCCAGATCGATCGCCAAGCCCTTGGCGAGCAGCCGGCTCGCTTTGTCCCCCGCAACGCGAATGGCGACCCGGCCGTGGCCGAGGTCGACGAGGCAGCCACGCTCGACGTCGATCTGCTCGCCCAGCCTGCCGGCGAGCCCCGCATCCAGGCTTTCGACCAGATAGCGGCCGGCGCCGAGATGGAGCACGGCGGTGCGCTCGTTGTGACTCGAGCCGGCCGGGCGCTGCGAAACCGCGCAGCCGGTCACCGAGGCGACCAGCGAGGTCACTTCCTTTTCGGTCTCCGGCCAGGCGCCGACCTGGACCAGGCAGGCCGGCAGTCGCCCCTGCAGGACGATGCCGGGTTGGTCGCGGCGCTCCCCGTACAGGCCGGGTTCGGCGTGTCCGGCCAGGGGCGACAGCAGGTCAGACATGCATGCGGTTCCCTTCGGGGTCGAAGAAGCAGGGCGCGACCACCTCCACCGGGACGTGGTGGCCCTTCAGGGGATAGGTGGCATAGAACCGTTCCCCGTGGCGCTCCCGGCCCCGTTCGAGCAGTGCCAGGGCGACATAGCGTTCGAGCGCCGGGCTGTAGGTCGATGAGGTGACGTGGCCAAGGCTCGGCCCCGGCTGCCGGGCATCGCCGCCCGTGACCAGGTGCGATCCGGCGCGCACCGGCTGGCCGTCCTGCGAAACGAGGCCCACCAGCTTCGCCCGGTCAGGATCGACCAGGCCCTCGCGCGCCATCATCGGCCGTCCCACGTAGTGTTTCTTAGTCGATGTCAGGCCGGCCAGCCCCAGGTCCTCGGCGGTGGTGCGGCCGTCGAGCTCCGGCCCGGCGACATGGCCCTTTTCGATGCGCAGGGTGCCGAGCGCCTCGACACCGTAGGGCACGATGTCGAAGGCCGCGCCCGCATCCATCACCCGCTGCCAGACCGCCTGCCCGCAATGCGCCGGCGTATAGATCTCGTAGGCCAGCTCGCCCGAGAAGCTGAGGCGGGTGACGATCACCGGAAGGCCGTCGAGGTGGCCCTCGCGCACGCCCATGAAGGGAAAGGCCTCGTTGCCGACCTCGATGTCGTCGAGCAGCTTTTCGAGCACCGAGCGGCTGTTGGGGCCTGACAGCGCCATGGCCGCCCACTGCTCGGTGACCGAGGTCACCTGGACGCGCAGCTCGGGCCAGATGGCGCTGAGGAAGAACTCCAGGTGACTGAGCACGCCCGCGGCGTTGGCCGTGGTCGTGGTCATGAGGAAGCGATGCTCGCCGAGCCGCCAGCTGGTGCCGTCGTCGAACAGCAGGCCGTCCTCGCGCAGCATCAGCCCGTAGCGCGCCTTGCCGACCGGGAGCTTGAGCCAGGCGTTGCTGTAGATGCGGTTGAGCAATTCGGCGGCGTCCGGCCCCTGGACGTCGATCTTGCCGAGCGTCGAGACGTCGACCAGGCCGACGCTGCGGCGCACCTCGCGCGCCTCGCGGATGTAGGCCTGCTCGATGGTCTCCCCCTGCCAGCGATAGACGCGCGGCCGCTGCCAGAGGCCGACATTGATCATGTCCGCGCCTTGGGCGACATGCCAGTCGTGCATCGGCGTGCGGCGCAGCGGGCGGCTGTGCGCGCCGACCGCGCGCCCGACCAGCGCGCCCAGCGCGACCGGCACGTAGGGCGGCCGGAAGCGGGTCGTGCCGACCTCGGGGATCGCCCGGCCCTCGGCCGCGGCCATGATCGCCAGCCCGTTGATGTTGCTGGTCTTGCCCTGGTCGGTCGCCATGCCGAGGGTGGTATAGCGCTTCAGATGCTCGACCGAGCGGAAACCCTCGCGATGGGCGAGGCGCACGTCCTCCGCGGTCACGTCGTGCTGGAGATCGACGAACTTCTTGCCCTTGCGCCCCTGCGGTGCCGGCACCTCCCAGAGCGGGAACGGCCGGGCGGCGACGAGCTCATCGATGGCCCGCGGCAACTCGGGCGAGACCGGCTCGAAGCCGCAGGCGCGCGCGGCTTCGGCCCCGGCCCGAGCGCCATCCTCCAGGCAGCCCGAAAGATCGAGACGGCCGGTGCAGGCGCCCGGCGCGCGCCAGGCCTCGCGCGCTGTCCCCGGCAAGAAGGTGGCAAGAGTCTCGTCCCAGACCGGCCTGCCACCGGCCTGGCTGTGCAGATGAATGGTCGGCGTCCAGCCCCCGCTCACGGCGAGCAGATCGACCGGCAGGCCGCGTATATTGTCGTCGATCCGGCCGCTGGCAGGATCCAAGCGCGCGATCTCGACCGCGCACAAGGCGCGGCCGCCCCTCGCGCGAGCAACGACGTGGCCCGACAGCAGTTCGGCGCCGGCCGCCTCGGCGATGCGCCGGGCACTGCTCGAGGTTTCGGATCGCGGGTCGACGACGGCGACGACCTCCACGCCGGAGGCAGCCAGGGTCTGGACCGTCCGGTAGGCGGCGTCGTTGTTGGCGAACAGTGCGACGCGCCTGCCCGGCGCGACGCCGTAGCGGGTCACGTAGCGCCGGGCCGCCTCGGCCAGCATGATTCCCGGCACATCATTGCCGTCGAAGACGAGCGGCCGCTCCAGCGCGCCGGTCGCCAGCACGACCTCGCGCGCGCGCAGGGTCCAATGTCGCTGGCGCGGCGTTGCGCCGCCGGGCAGCGGCAGGTGGTCGGCGACCCGCTCGACGGCGCCCAGAACGTTGTCGTCGTAGTAGCCGTAGACGGCGGTGCGCGCCATGACCGTGACGTTGGGTAGGCCGGCCAGCTCGGCCAGAACGGCCTGGGCCCAGTCGTGCGCCGAGCCCTCTCCCAGGGTCTGCGTCTCGCCCAGCAGGGCACCGCCGAGTGTTGCGTTCTCGTCGGCCAGGACGACGCGCGCTCCCGCGCGGGCCGCTGTGAGCGCGGCGATCAACCCGGCCGGGCCGGCGCCGACCACCAGAACGTCGCAAAAGGCGTGGCAGGCCTCGTAGCGGTCGGGGTCGGGCTCCAGCGACCCGGCGCCAAGGCCGGCCGCACGGCGGATGAAGTGTTCGTAGAACCTCCACGCCTTTCGCGTGGGGCCCATGAAGGTCTTGTAGTAGAAGCCGGCGGCGAACAGCGGCCCGGCGAGCTGGTTGACGGCCATGGCATCGAAAGCGAGGGACGGCCAGCGGTTCTGGCTTCTGGCGACCAGGCCGTCGTAGAGCTCGATCGTCGTCGCCCGCGTGTTCGGCTCGCGCCGTGCCTCCTCGCGCAGGGTGACCAGGGCGCTGGGCTCTTCCGGGCCGGCGGTGAAGAGACCGCGCGGCCGGTGATACTTGAAGCTGCGGCCGAACAGGGTGATGCCGTTGGCGAGCAGGGCCGAGGCGAGCGTGTCGCCGGCGAAGCCGCGATAGCGCCGGCCGTCGAAGGTGAAGTCGAGCGGCCGACTGCGATCGATCAGGCCGCCGGATTGCAGACGATAGCCGCTCATGCCGCGTCGCGCCCCCGCCCATTGGCCTTTTCGGCCCAGGGACCGACGGCCACGGCACTTTCGATGTCGTGGGTCAGGGTGTCCCGCCGGACCTTCAGCCACAGCCTGCAGCCTTGCGTGTGTTGCCAGTACTCCTCGTGCGCGCCCATCGGGTTCGCGCGCAGGTAGACGTAGGCGCACCAGGCCTCGGGATCGTCGTTCTCGGGATCGGGCCGCCGCAGCGTGGCGTCGCCGCCGTAAGTGAACTCGCCGACGTCGCGCGGTCCGCAGTGGGGGCAGGGAATGCGCATGGCTTCCGGTCCTTCCGGTGTGGTCTTGTCAGTGCAGGCCGGGCGTCGGGCCGGCGCCTTTCTCGTCGATCGCGTAGCCGCGGCAGAAACGGTCCAACGTGAAGGCGGCGTTCAGCTCGTGCGGCGCATCCTTGGCGATCGTCCAGGCAAAGCACCAGCCCGAGGCGGGCGTCGCCTTGAAGCCGCCGTAGCACCAGCCGGCATTGAGGTAGAGACCATCGCGAGGCGTCTTGCCGATGATCGGGCTGCCGTCCATCGACATGTCCATGACGCCACCCCAGTGGCGCAGCAGGCGCAGCCGGGCGAGGTTGGGGAACATGGCGAGCGCGTAGCCGGCGACGTGGTGGACGACCGGCAGGTTGCCGCGCTGGGCGTAGGAGTTGTAGCCGTCGAGATCGCCGCCGAACACCAGTCCGCCCTTGTCGGACTGCGAGATGTAGAAATGCCCGGCGCCGAAGGTGA
>CAZDBC010000177.1:0-6748 GCA_964503295.1 uncultured Kiloniellaceae bacterium
GCGTGACGTGGAGTGCCGCCGCCTCCGGCGGCAGCAGGCGCGCGAAGTCGCGCTCCGTGGTGTGGTCGGTGGCGAGCACGATGAGACCGAGTCGGCGCGGCGCCGAGCCGCGGCGGAGTCTAGCCGGAAGCAGGCGCAGGGAGCTGGCGTCGAGCGAGCCGTTCATGGTCACCGGTCCGGCGAGCTTGTGCGAATGTCTCGGACGATGTGCCGTCGCAATTTGCGAGTCAATGCCGATTGCGTCTCATCACAATCGGGCGAGCTTCAGCGCCGGGATCCGGCCGTTTCAGATCGACAGCAGGGCGGGCTCGGGCTGGCTCTGGGCGAGGCGCGCGATCACGGTCAGGCCCTGGCGCAGCTCGTCCTCGGAGACGCCGCCGATGCAGATGCGCACCGCCGAGGTCCGGGTCTTGGGGCCGATCGCGAAGGAGGCGCCGGGCGCCACCGCGACGCCCTGCAGGCGGGCGTGGGAGACGAAGCTTTCCTCGTCCCAGGCGGCCGGCAGAGGGAGCCAGACGTTGAGCCCTTCGGGCCGGCGGCGCAGCCCTTCGGCCGGCAGCAGCTCGCCGGTCAGGGCGTTGCGCGCGCGCAAGGCGCGCCGCTGCAGCTCGAGCAGCTCCTCGGCGGTGCCGTCGGCGACCCAGCGCGCCGCGACCTCCGAGATCAGGGCGCCCGCCATCCAGCTGGTCACCAGATGGCGGTTGGCGGCCGCCGCCTGCAGGTGGTGCGGCGCGACCAGATAGCCGACGCGCAGCGCCGGCAGGATGCACTTGGTGAAGCTGGTCACGTAGAAGGTGCGCTCCGGCGCCAGGGCCGCGAACGGCGGCGGCGAGTCGGCGTAGAGCGGCCCCCAGGCCTCGTTTTCCAGCACCATGACGTTGTGGCGGCGCGCGATCTCGACCAGCGCCGCGCGCCGTTCCGCGCTCATCACGCCGACCGTGGGGCTGCCCGCCGTGGGCATCACGAAGAGCAGCTTGACCTTGTGCTCCCGGCAGGCCTCGTCGAAGGCCTCGGGCAGCAGGCCCTCTTCGTCCATGGGCAGGCCGTAGAGGCGCAGGCCCATGTAGTTGGCCAGGGTGACGAGGGTATGGTGGCCGATCTCCTCGGTCACCATGACGTCGCCCGGTCGCAGGGCGGTCATCAGCGCGGTCGCCATGGCCGGCGTCGCGCCGTTGGTGATCTGCACGTCGTCGGGGGCGCAGTCGAGGCCGCAGCGCTTCAGCCAGGCGACGGCGGCGTCCTTGTGCGGGCGCAGCGCGACGTTGGGCCGGAAGGCGAACAGCAGGCGCTGCGGCAGCTCGCTCTGGAGCCGGCCCAGGGCGGCCTGCAGGCATTCGATGTGTCGGGCCTGGGCCACCGGCTTGAGCATCGAAAGATCGATCAGCTCGCCCTCGCGGCGTTCCAGGATGAACGGCGGGTCGGGGTCGCGGCGGGCGGCGCGCACGAAGGTCCCGCGCCCGACCTCGCCGGCGATCAGGCCGCGCCGGCCGAGCTCGTCGTAGGCCTTGCTCACGGTCTGCACCGAAAGCGCCAGATCGGCGGCCAGCGCGCGGTGGGTCGGCAGGCGCTCGCCGGGCGCGAGCTCGCCGCCGTCGATCGCCTTGGCCATGGCGTCGGCGAGCGACCAGTAGACCGGACGGCGCAGTGACGCCTTGTCGGGCAGCCAACTTGTCATGGCACATTTGTCGCGTGTCCTGCGCCAATTGACAAGGGGTTCCGGGCCGGGGCCGGCCGGTGCCCCTACAGCCGGCGCGGCAGCAGGCGGGCGAGCCAGCCGGTGGCGAGCATTACAACGCCGAGGGCGACGAAGACGGCGGGCAGCGGGGCGATGCTGAGCAGCGCCGCGTAGGCGGCGGCCGGCAGAAGCTGCGAGACCTCGATGTAGGTGCGGAAGACCGAGGCCATCTCGGCACGCTCGTGGGCGTGGACGAAACGCAGGAAGGGGATGTTGCCGAGCGCGTCGAGCACGGCCGCGCCGATCGCCGCCGAGAAGAAGAGGATGGCCGCGGCGATCGGGGTCGGCGCGATCAGGCCGACCAGAATGGAAAGGGCGCCGCTCAGGGCGAAGGCGGCGACGATCGGGCGGCGGATTCCGTGACGCGCCCCGAGCCGGCCGAACAGCGGCGCGGCGAAGAGCAGCGCCTGGCTGGCCGAGAGCAGGATCGCGGTGATGGTCTCGCTGCCGCCGGTCTTGGCGATGTAGAGCGGCGGGTAGACGAAGAAGGTGGCCCAGAAGGTGGAGCGCGCGAAGGTGATGATCCAGGCGAGGCGCAGCCAGGGCTGCTCCAGGTAGCGGCGGATGTTGCGCCAGGGCGTCGGCGGCTTGCGCACCGCCGGCGCGACCGCCGGGTTCTCGCGCAGGCGCAGGATCCAGAAGTAGGCCAGGGTGACGCCGGCGGCCGCGGCGCTCGGCAGGCAGACCGCGGCCAGGCCGAAGCCGCTGTAGAGCCAGACGCCGAGCCCCGGGCCGATCGACCAAGCGATGCCCATGAAGGCGAGCCGGCGCGGCTCGGCGGTGACGAAGTCCTTCCGCCGGATGTAATCGAGGATGTAGAGGTTGAGCGCGATATTGACGCAGACCACGGCGAGCGCGCGCAGCTGCAGCGCGGCGACCAGGCTCGCCGGTTCCGCCGCCCACAGCAGCAGCGGGGCGGCGACCATGAACAGACAGCCGGCCGAGAAGATCCAGCGGCGCGCGACCCGGCGCATCAGGAGCGGCACCAGGAAGCTGGCGACGAGCGCCAGGACGCCGATCGCGCTGTAGGCGATCGAGACGTTGCGCGCGGTCTCCAGCAGGGCATAGGCCTCGAGCGGGATCACGCCGACGACCAGCGCCCGGGCGAAAGATTCGCAGGTCGAGAGCAGGGCGAAGACGGTGGCGCCGGGCCGTTCGACGACCCGCAGCCACATGGGGAAGCGGTTTTCCATCGGCGCCGCTTATGCCGCGCCGGGTGCGCGCCGACAAACGGATTTCGCTGGCCCGATCGCGCGACCCGGCGCACCGACGGCGAGGCGGGTCGGGGACGGACGGCGGTGCCGTGACCCCGCGCGGCGCGCCGTCGCAACCACTCATGCCGTGTTATTGTCTAACGCCTGCTATCGATATAGTATCTCCGTTAGATTTTTTTGCAGCGAAGAGGCCAAGATGAGCAAGGCGGACCGGGCCTTTCTGCACGCCCATGGGATCGAGGCCAGCCCGGAGGCGCTGGACGAGGCGCTGAAGCTGGCCATCGAGTCGCGCGGCGCCCGTCTGGCCGGGCCGCCGCTGGCCGAGTTCAGCGAGGCGGAGGCCGCACTGCTCGCCGCCGGCGGGCTCGACCTGCGTGCGCGCGCCAGGCGGCGCGCCGGCCGGCTGGGAGCTGGCGCGCAGGCTGCGGTGGACTACGCCGCGCTGACCAAGTCCAGCCTGACCACGCGCGCGGCGGCGCAACGGCTGGGCTGCAACGCCAGCCGCGTGCGCCAGCGCATCGCCGCGCGCACGCTCCATGCCTTCCGGCCGGACGGCGAATGGCGCCTGCCGGCGTTCCAGTTCACCGATAGGGGCGAGTTGCCGGGACTGAAGCGGGTGCTGCCGGTACTGCCGCCCGATCTTCATCCTCTGGCCGTCGAGCGCTTCTTCCTGTCGCCCAACACGGATCTGCCGGCGGAGGAACCCGGAGACGGCGCGCCGGAGAGCGCGGCACTGTCGCCGCGCGAATGGCTGCTTTCGGGGCGCGACCCGGTGGCGGTGGCACGGATCGCCGCCGCCCTGTAAGCGGTGGCGGCACCGCGTCATGGCCAAGCTGCCGTTGCCGCCCGCCCCCGAGAGTCTGCGCCGCGTCCCGCCCAAGCTTCTGACGCTGGGAACGGAGCGCCCCCTGTGGCGCATCTATTTCCGCGGAGGGCCGCATCCGACGCTCTGGAACGCCTTCCGCCACTGGGGGCCCGGCAACGGCCGCTTCGACCACCACCTGTCGTCGGCGGACGGCGGCGGCACCATGCGGAGCCGCGGCATCCTCTACGCGGCGGACCGGATCGGCACCTGCGTGGCCGAGGTGTTCCAAGATACCCGCAGCATCGACCGCACGGCCCGCGTGCCCTGGCTGGTCGCCTTCGCCCCGGCGCGGCCACTGACGCTGCTCGACCTGACCGGACGCTGGACCACGCGGATCGGTGCCTCCATGGCGCTCTCGAGTGGACCGCGGCCGCGTGCCCGCGTCTGGGCGCGGGCGCTTTACGACGCCTTCCCGCAAGCCGAGGGCATCGCCTATCGCTCCGCCATGTACGGAGGGGCGCCGGCCTTCGCCCTGTTCGAGCGAGCGGCCGGCGTTTTGCCGTCGCGGCCGCATCTGCAGCTGCCGCTCGACGACCCGCGCCTGGAACCGGGCCTCGAACGCATCGCCGAGGAGATCGGCTACAGCTTGCTCTAGCCGCGCGAGGTCGCGACCATGCCGGCTCGTGTCGCGCGGGGGCCAGTGATTCCCAGCCGAAGGGAGCGAAACTTGGCCAGGTCCGCGAGACGTTGCGACCGCGGATGGCCGGTCACGGGAGACAAGCGAGACGGGACATGACGGACTGGCAGGAGATCAACGCCTGGCGCAAGGACAAGCGCGCCGAGCTGCTGGCCGCGCGGGTCGCGCCGCCGCAGGCCGAGCGGGAGGCGCTGGCGGCGCGCGTGGTCGAGCGCCTGCGCCCCCTGCTGCCGGCGCCGGCGGGTCTTTGCGTCGGCTTCTACTGGCCGTTCAAGGGCGAGATCGACCTGCGCCCGCTCTTGCGCGATCTGGTCGCGGCCGGCGCGGAGGCGGCGCTGCCGGTGGTGGTCGAGAAGAACCGGCCGCTCGAGTTCTGGCGCTGGACGCCGGGCGCGAAGATGGGCCGCGGGATCTGGAACATCCCGGTTCCGGCCGAGCGCGACCCGGTCGATCCGAACCTGCTGCTGGTGCCGCTGGTCGGCTTCGACGCCTGCGGCTATCGCCTGGGCTACGGCGGCGGCTACTACGACCGCACCCTGGCCGCGCGCGACCCGCGCCCGCGCACCATCGGCATAGGCTTCGAGGCCGGGCGGCTGGCCAGCATCGGGCCGCAGCGGCACGACATCCCGCTCGACGCGATCGTGACCGAAGCCGAGACGCGGCGTTTCGCCGACGGCGCGCCGCTGGAGGAGGCGGCGCGGTTCGCCTCGCCGCCCTGCTTCCTGCACGAGCTCGACCCGGACTACCTGGGCCTGTCGTCCGACGGCGCCGCGCCGCGGTCGGCGCCAAAGGGCGGGACCGAAGGCCGATAGCCTCTGCGTCGCGTCAGTTGCGGATCTTCATGACGCCGCCGGTCGGCGCCTCGTCGCGAAAGACAATGTCGCCCGCGCGGTCGCGGATGACCAGGGCGAGGGTCAGATTGTCGGCGCCGCCGGGCAGGGCGAGAATCCGGAAGCGCTCGGTCAGCTCGACCTCCAGGCGCGTCCGGCCGACGACCTCGTCGATGGCGAAGGATCGCCCGACCCGGTCGGTGTAGATCTTTAGGTCGCCGTGCTGCAGGCAGGCGGCGAGCGGCGCGGTCGCGCCCAAAACCTCGCAGGTGAACTCGGCGACGAAGGGATAGTGCCGCTCGTGTTCCGTCCTGGCCTCGGCCTTGCGCCGGCGCTCGGCCTCCCGATCGGCGCGGCAGTCGGGATCGGCCCGGCAGGCGGCCTCGGCCGCTTTCCGTTCGGCCGCGGCGGCGGCGCGCTCGCGCGCCGCCCGGCGCCCCTGCTCGGCCAGCTCGGCCGCGCGCACCCGCGCGTCGGCGAGTGCCTTCGGGCCGATCCAGTCGCGCGCGAGGCTCGCCGGATAGCCGTCGCGAACGAAGGCGGATCTCAACGCATCGAGCGCGGCGCCCGGGCCGACGAAGGCGTCGCAGTCGCGCCGCTTCATGGCGACGAAGACCGACTCGAGGTCCGGGTGCCGGGCGAGCGTCTCGAGCCCGAGCTCGTCCAGCACGCGGTGATCGCCCGCCTGTTCGCGCAGATGGGCCAGGAGCGCGGCCTCCTCCTTGGAAGACCGTGCATGGCACAGGGTGCCGGACCGCTCGCCCGGCGGCGGCGCGAGATGGAGGAAGCCGTAGCCTTCGGCGGTCCCCTCGGCGATCGCGGCCAAGCGCTGCTCGTGCGCCATCGCGGCCTTGCGCGCCTCCGCCTCGCGCGCCCTGCGCAGCCGCGCGATCCCGGCCTCGTCGATCAGCACCAAGTGGTCGAGGTGCTTGCGCGCGCGCGCAAGACCGGCGGCGACCGGATCGGCATAAGAGCCGCGGGCGGGCGCGAGCGGTGCAACCCGTCTGCGCCAGTCCGCGCGCGGTCCGATGAGGACGTCGCAGTTCGGTTCGCCGACGCTGGCGTACAGGCCGGCCAGCCCCATGCTCACGTCGAGCGGTCCGGCCTCGATGCCCCGCTCGCGCAGCATGGCGCGGTAGAAGTCCTCGCTCTCGTCCCAGTATTCCAGGCAGAAGCGTGCCGAGGACCAGTCGGTTTCCATCTCGCCGGCGAGGGTCCTCGTGAGGATGCCCCGCCGTTCGAGATCCCCACGCACGAAGAGCAACAGCAGGTCGCCGTCCCCGCCGCCCGAAAGATCCGGCAGACGGTCCGGGCAGACCCAGACGCCGCGGTCGGGCTCGTCGATCTCTTCGATGACCTCGATCGCCCGGCGGTCATCGGCAGCGCGGGCCCGACCGAGCGCGGCGCACATCACGCCGGCCGCGCGGCGCGCGTCGAGCTTGGCGAGCTGGTGATAGAGGGCGGCCG
>CAZDBC010000178.1:0-1909 GCA_964503295.1 uncultured Kiloniellaceae bacterium
GAAGGGCGCCAGCACTCCGGCCGCCGCGGGCAGGGCGACGATGTTGTAGCCGGCCGCCCACCAGAGGTTCTGTACCATCTTGCGCCGGGTCAGGTGGCTGAGGCGCAGGGCGCGGGCGACGTCGAGCGGCCGGCTCTTGACCAGGATCAGGCCGGCCGACTGCACCGCCACGTCGGTGCCGCTGCCGATCGCGATGCCGACGTCGGCGCGGGTCAGGGCAGGGGCGTCGTTGATGCCGTCGCCGACCATGGCGACCACATGGCCCTGCTCCTGAAGCTCCTGGATGCGGTCGTCCTTGTGCTCGGGCAGGACGCCGGCGAACCAGTCGTCGATGTCCAGCTCCTTGGCGACGGCGCGCGCCACCGCCTCGCTGTCGCCGGTCATCATGATCACGCGCAGGCCGGTCTGCTTGAGGCGCGCGACTGCCTCGCGGCTCTCCGCGCGCGGTCGGTCGGCCAGGGCGAAGGCGGCGAGAATCTCCTCGCCTTCGACCAGATACACCACGCTGCGGCCCTCCTCGCCCTGTTCGTCCGCGAAACGTCGCAGCTCTTCACCGGGCTCCAGTTCCAGTTCCTTCAGCATGTTGGGCCCGCCGACCCGCAGCTCCCGCTCGTCGATCCGGGCCTTGACGCCGCGCCCCTTGCTCGCCTCGAAGTCGCGCGCCGAGGGCACCTCGATCTCCTTTTCGTCCGCGGCGCGGCGCAGGGCGCGCGCGATCATGTGCTCGGAATCGGCCTCGACCGCCGCGGCCAGCGCGAGGGCGCGGTCCGGCTCGAGATCCGCCACGGTCGCCAGATCGGCCAGCGACTGCTCGCCCTCGGTCAGGGTCCCGGTCTTGTCGAACACCACGACGTCGAGCTCGCGCGCGCGCTCCAGGGCGATGCGATCGCGCACCAGGATGCCCCGGCTCGCGCCCAGGCTCGTCGTGATGGCCAGCACCAGCGGCACCGCCAGGCCGAGCGCGTGCGGGCAGGCGACGACCAGCACGGTTGCGACCCGGCGCACGATCTCGGCGTCCCAGCCGATGGCCAGCCACCAGCCGAGGGCCGCGAGCGCGGCGACGCCGAGCGCGACGTAGAACAGCCAGGCGGCGGCCCGGTCGGCCAGCATCTGGTTGCGCGACTTGCCCTGCTGCGCCTCCTCGACCATGCGCATGATGCCGGCGAGCGCGGTTTCCTCGCCGGTCGCCCGGACTTCGACGCGCAGCGAGCCGTCGCCGTTGACCGAGCCGCCGATCACCTCCTCGCCCGGTTCCTTGCGGACCGGCTTCGATTCGCCGGTGATCATGGCCTCGTCGACTCCGGACTCGCCCTCGACGACCCTGCCGTCGGCGGGCACGTTGGCGCCGGGGCGCACAAGCACGATATCGCCCTCGCGCAACTCGCCGACCGGCACCTCCTCGGTGTCGCCGTCGGTCACCCGCTCGGCGGTGTCGGGCAGCAGCTTGGCCAACTCCTGGAGCGCGCCCGAGGCCTGGCGGACGCTGCGCATCTCGATCCAGTGGCCGAGCAGCATGACGTCGATCAGGGTGACCAGTTCCCAGAAGAACGGCTCGCCGGCGACCAGCCCCAGCGTCGCCAGGCTGAACAGGAAGGCGACCAGGATGGCCAGCGAGATCAGCGTCATCATGCCCGGCTGGCGGCGCGCGAGCTCCTGTGCAGCCATGCGCAGGAAGGGCACGCCGCCGAGCGCGAAGACAACGACCGAGAAGACGGGAACCAGGAAGGGGGAGCCGGGAAAGGCGGGCATGGAAAAGCCGAGCCAATCCTGGAGCGACCGGCTGTAGATCAGAACCGGAATCGAGAGAATCAGGCAGATCCAGAAGCGGCGCCGGAACAGCGCCTCATGGCCGGCGTGCTCGTCGCCGCCATTGGCCGAGCGGCGTCGCTGCCCACGCTGGTCCGCGCCC